>CAYOHD010000110.1:0-1075 GCA_964403705.1 uncultured Bdellovibrionales bacterium
TGAGAGCACTTCTCGATGCGGTCACGGCAACAGGCATCATTTTTGCACTTGGACATTTCTATTTTGCTCTGGTGTACGATGCTAAAAAATACGGATCCGCACAGACGAGCATTTTGGCGTTTGTTTCTGTATTGTTTACCGGGGGTTGGTACCTTTTACTCTGGGATATCCCTTCGGCTGGAAAAATCAGCCTCTTCTCTCTTTCGGTCCTCATAGCCTTTCTTCTCCACAGCCTGTTTGATCTCTGGAGGTTTGGCTATCGTTGGATCGGGATGGTGACGTCGATTGCCGGATTCTTTTTCTTGTACCTGTATTTTTGGCATCGATCAGGTGATCTATATGGTATCGTGGCATCGTTCGGGATATGGCTAGTGGTCTTTTTTCACTACCTGTTCTGGATATTTATATCGGTTAAGCGATTTGCTCCAGACGAGTCAGAAAAGTTTATCCGAGATACCGTGGCGATTCATGTGGCAATCGCATTAGGATATCTGGGCAATATAGCTTCGAGTGATCGATCTGCAGGTGTGGCATACGTTTTGCCATTTTTCTTCTACTTCGCTACGCTGTTCCATGTAATTTTTTCTGCCTTTCGCCAGCTCATCAGGGCCTATAACAAAAATCGAAAGAGCTGAGAGTAAAAAACGCCAGTTCCCGTATTGTTTGGTAAAGAATTCGGTGTTTTTCAGTTCGTCAGGACTTCCTGCGTTGGTATCGGTGAATGGTTGTTATTTTGGCTATCTGTTGCCACGCCCTCTTTCAGTGATGAGTGATGGGAGCTTGTTGTGCTGTCGATGCTGGCTGTGGTAGCAGGCTCTGATGCGGCAAACCGATAGCGGGAGAAATACTCTACTACCCGGTCTCGGATAAGGCGACTAGGTGTTAAGTAGATATACCTTTTCGCGCTTCTTTGTCGAATTCCAATGGAAGGTGTCCGGAAGTCTATAAACATCCTGTTCATCGCGGCAAGGAACATGAGTGATCGGCCCGTGTAATAACTCGTGTGGCCATAGAGGAATGGGTAGATGTATTTCTCAAAATTATCCTCAATCCTGAGGCTGGTGGAGACGATAAG
>CAYOHD010000110.1:1085-3182 GCA_964403705.1 uncultured Bdellovibrionales bacterium
TACTAAACTCGCGGCGGGGGTTCATGAAATGTTCGACCACTTCACATGCGATGACAATATCGAAAGCCCCCTTGGTATTAATAGGGAGATAGTGGGGGGAGTTTTGGTGATTGCGGAGGTCCATTACGGAACACCTAGTTACGCCCGGAAGAGCGCGAATGAGCTCGTGATCTCTTGATTTCCCAGCACCGAAAATCCCAATCGATACTCGCGAGCGGTTGAGTATACGCAATGCCTCGATTGTCATGAAATATTCTCTTCCTGGGGTCATACCATCGCCAATCCGGGTGGTTTTCGGCGGTTTTTTTGGATTGTATTTTATGGTGCTCTTATTCACTGGTGCAGAGCAGTATCCGCAGTTGTCACAAATAGAGAAGGGGATAACCCGATGCTTTATAGGTGATATTGGTTCAGCGTCATTCTGAAGGCTAACTTCTTTTGTGGGGGAGGTTGAAAAACATATGAGACATCGGCCAACCGAAGGATCGAGGAGGAAATTATAAAAAAATTGTTTCAGGAAAAGCATAAAGTCTTCAGTGGGGGAGACGTAAGGGAGGGAGGGGGGATTAAGAATTCCTTACGAGTCAGCATGGGATAGATGAATTATATGCTATCCCTGGGAGATCATGGAGGTCTTCACTCCGTTTGAATGGAAGTGAGAGCAAATGGAGGGTGGAGGTATCTCGTTGACGGATTTGTTTAACCAGTCGACTGGATTTATACTGTATCCCAAGTCCGGTGTGGTTGTGTATGATGGAGGCGCATCCGATGAGGGGCGTCATTGGGCCATAATGATTCAACTTCTGCAAGATCATGAGGAAGGATTTGATTCGTAAAGTTGCGCTGGTAACCGGGGGTGCGGTTGGAATTGGCCGAGCGACTGTTCGTCGACTTGCGCAGGATGGATTCTCAGTCGTGGTCAATTTTCGGTCTTCCAAGCGGGAAGCGGATAGCTTGCGGCGCGAGCTCGAGTCTCTCGGCATTGAAAGTGCATTCATGCAGGCTGATATATCCAAAGAGAGTACTGTAAAGCAGATGATCGCCGTTATTGGTAAGCGATTTGGGCGTCTTGATACGATTGTCCATAATGCAGGTATCAATGCTCCAGAGGGCATTCGGAGTGTATCGGTGGAGAATTTTGATGCTGTGCTTGGAACTAATCTCCGCGGCCCTATGCTGGTGACTAAGTATGCGCTCCCACTGCTCATGAAGTCGTCGTCTGTGAGTCTCGTCTTCATCTCTACAATCAACGTTTTTCGGGGCTCACCAGAAAAATTGGCCTATATGACGTCAAAGGCCGGGATCATCGGTTTGGCGCGTTCGCTTGCGATCGATTTGGCCCCCCGGGCTCGCGTCAATGTCATTGTTCCAGGGTCAATCGATACAGAGATGTTTCGCCGATTGAAGAGCGAGCCCGTATCGAGTCGGATAAAGAAAATACCGCTCGGCCGCATTGGTCAGCCTGAAGAGGTTGCGAATGTAGTAGAATTCCTCGCTCGTGAAGAGAGTTCTTATATAACGGGACAATGCATCCATGTAAATGGAGGCGCCTTCCTTGGTTGATAAATGATGATTACAGAACGGACAACAGTAGCGGCAGTTATTCTCGCAGCTGGGAGTGGAAGTCGGATGGGTGGAAGTCGGAAACAATTCCTTCCGATCAAGGGGCGGCCACTTCTTTCTTATTCGGTCAAAACCTTTTGGGTATCAGGAGTATTCTCAAGAGTGATCATAGTGGTGCCCAAGGGATGTGTCTCCTTTTGCCGCGCCCTCTTGAGAAAATTCTGTCCCGAGGTTCCTGTCGAAATAATCACAGGAGGAGGCTCTCGCCGCTCTTCGATATACCGTGCGCTTCAGCGCCTCGAGCGTTCGGGTACCGATCGACCAATGCATGTCCTCATTCATGATGCTGCCCGCCCGCTCGTCTCGGTGGAGACGGTACGGTCTGTTTTGTCGGCCGCGCAAAGACACGGCGCTTCCGTTGCTAGTATTCCGGCGATTGATACACTTTTGCGGGTTCGCAATGGAGTAGTCGAACAGGTTCAGAATAAAGAGGGCATGTACTATAGCTATACTCCCCAAGGTTTTTTGTTTGAT
>CAYOHD010000111.1:0-3145 GCA_964403705.1 uncultured Bdellovibrionales bacterium
AAAACCGTCTCAGTATTCGCGCAGTCTGTTTCTCGTTTTTTGCCATCAGGAGAGATTATTTTCAACTGTCCGATATTATCGGACACTTCGGAGTAGCCCTCTTTTATAAGCTTCTTCTTCAAATCGCTCCAGTATTTTCGTGGTCGTGGAGTATCTGTCAGAACTTCAATAATATCGACAACGGAAAACCACCACTCGTTTTTATGGAGCGTTTTGCGCACCTCCTTTTTCTGAAATATCGCTATTTTAGTAATTGTTTGATTTTGTGTGGTCATAATCTTAATTGATATCAGGCAAGTCTCTGAGTCTTTTGCCTTTATATTGACAATAAGCGGCTCCTTGGTACGCACCGCAGCTATTCAACTCTCCCTTTTGTTCGTATATTTTGTATGTGAGTGGCGAAAGTTTCCAAATTTGTTCACCGTATTCCACTTCACGCTCACTCACCACTCTTGCAGTAATTTCCTTATCAACTATAAAAACAATTTTTCCTCCATCCCGAATTCCTTTTCGTCTATATCTCTAGAATAGATCACCTTACCGTCGAAAGATAGCAAAAAATCTTTTTAGACCGGAAACATTATAATAACCGTTTGCCTCAAGATTTCGCATCCGTTCCTGATAATTACCTGTTCCAGTTTGCCCTATCTTTATCAAACCTGAAACAGCCGTTGTCATTATGTAAATAATTCCTTTCAGAGTTTCATTTCATGAAATCATCTCTCCAGAAGCTGGCGAGCAAAGAAAGCCCATCCACACATGCCCTTTCCTGCCATACCAACATGAAAACCCTATTCCTCTCTCTGTGAAGACTACCAAAACCGCCCTTTTTTAGCAAAAAGAAAAGGCATATCAAAAACGCCTTCAAAAGAAGGCGCAGATCCCCTATTATGAGCTACACACCTGCCTTTTGGCAGATAACTTTCTCTCGATCCAAGTCAATTCCAGTTTTTTTGCTTTGACATTTTTGCGTATATACCCCATACAAGAGGCAAGAAGTAAGACCTCCTGTATTGGGATGCCAAATGGCGTCCCGTCAAAACAGGGGGCTTTCTTTTTGTCTACCCAAGAACTAAGAGCATCCGCGACATCGATAAAGTATCAGCAATATTCAGAATCCCCCGGGCCGATACATAAATCAGTCGGTCTTTTCTTTTGAGATTAATTTTCTGCTGTGAGTATTGATTTCCTCCTTGAGCGACGCAAGAAATTCTTCTGTCGATGATATGTCTAATTTCTCTCCGTTACGATTTTCAACAGTGATGCTTTTTGCTTGCATCTCTTTATCACCAAGCACGAGGAAGTACGGCACCTTTGATGTTTTTGCGGCGCGCACTTTTTTCCCAAGCATTTCTTTGGAATTATACACTTCAATCCGTATACCATGTGCACGAAGAGTGTCCGCGACTTCTTGTGCGTATTCTTGATGCTTTTCACTTACTGGCAATATGATCACCTGTACCGGAGCAAGCCATGTAGGGAACTCGCCAGCATACTGCTCGATAAGAAACGCAAAAAAACGCTCAAATGAACCCATAATCGCTCGGTGAATAATCACCGGCTTTTCTTTTTGTCCATCTCTGTTTGTGAATGCTAAGTCAAAACGGTTTGCCGAGTAAAAATCAATTTGTACCGTGGCAAGCGTATCTTCTTTCCCGTTCACATTTCGTATTTGTACATCAATTTTTGGTCCATAAAATGCTGCTTCACCGCCACCCTCGACATATTTTGCTCCAAATTCTTGCAAAGCCGCGCGCGCAGATTCAGTGGCTTCGTCCCACATCGTCCTATTCTCGACATCTCCAAATTTTTCCGTATTTTCAAAATCAGGGAGCGAAAGACGGAACCAATAGTCTTGAATACCAAACACGTCATCATATACTTCACGGAACAGCACCAAAACACCAAGCAATTCTTTTTTCAAGTCATTTTCAGAGCAGTAGATATGAGCGTCGTTTTGAGTAAAACAACGTGCGCGAATCAGTCCAGTGAGCACTCCTGATCGTTCGAACCGGTGTACCATACCAAATTCCGCCAAGCGTAATGGGAGATCACGATAGCTAAGTGGTCGGTGAAGGAATATCTGATGGTGGTGCGGACAATTCATTGGACGCAGGTAATACTCTTCGCCCTCTATCTCAATAGGGTTGTACATGTCATCACGGTAATGCGAGAGATGTCCCGACTGCTCATACAGACGCTTATGCGTCAGGACAGGCGTATATACATATTTATATCCATGATGAAGCTCTTTCTCATACATAAAATCTTCCAATTTTTTCCTTATGTATGCGCCATTGGGCAGATAGAGAGGCAGCCCCTTACCGACTTCTTCTGAAATCATGAAATAGTCATGTTTTTCATTCAGTAGGCGATGGTCTCGCTTTTTAGCTTCTTCTTGTTGCGTACGATAATCAGCAAGCTCTTTTGCAGACAGAAATGCCAGGCCATATATACGCGTCAGCATCGGATTTTTCTCACTCCCACGCCAGTAAGCCCCAGCAGTTTTTTCAAGACCAAAAGAGTTAGGTGCGATTTCTTGAGCAGGATTTTCTGAGTGCCCACCACGACAGAGGTCGGTAAAATCACCGACTGTGTAGAGAGTGATTTTTTCATCACGCTCGACAATCTCGTTTATCAACTCCAGCTTAAATGGATTGTTTGCAAAAAGAGCGCGTGCCTCATTGGCGGAAACTTCTTTGTGAGTAAATTCAGTCCAAGATGGCAGAATATTTCGCATGAGATTCTCCAATTTCATCAGATCATTATCACCTGGAGTTTCACCGCCAGAAAAGTCTATATCATAATAAAAGCCATTTTCAATCGCTGGACCAAGCGTTAATTGAGCATGAGGATATTTTTTGATCACCGCTGCCGCCAGTAAATGGGCTAGAGTATGACGTATATCTTCTAATGAAGATTGTTTCATATTATTTATCTTAAAAGTTCATTGTTCGAAACACCGGACGCCTTCGTGATTTGCTCTATCGTCACGAGAGCTGGATTGCCTTTCCTAGCCTGAAGATTACTTCTCATATACACAAGCAAAAGCCATTGCGTGACAAATGTCATCTTGCGACATTTTCTTTTTTGGCGGTGTTTTTTGGACGAAGTTCGAACATTTTTTGAGGAAAACCCCCAATAA
>CAYOHD010000112.1:0-3128 GCA_964403705.1 uncultured Bdellovibrionales bacterium
ATGAAAAGACCACGTATCCTTATGAGGTGCTCTATACTCAAACGGGAGTATGTCAGGATAAGAGCTATCTGGCATATCGTCTTTTGCGGGAACTCGGAATAGGTGTTTCCATATTCTTGTTTCCGGATCCTCGTGATAATCATATGGCAGTGGGAGTTCAGTGTCCGTCAGAATATGCGAATTATGGGTCTCAGTACTGTTTTCTTGAAACAACGAGTACGGGCAATAAAATCGGTACTGTGCCATCATTGGTTTCGGCAAGTCGGGTTGCGACTGCGCAGATTGAAATCGGAGATGTGCTCCATGACCAGTCAGAGAATCAGTACCAGGCACTGGGTCGAGTAGAGATTTTGAATGCGGTTTCTGGGAAAGAATATACGGGTATTATTGATACACTGAGAACTCGTGATGAGATTGACCGACTCAGAAAAACTATTTATGCGTATAAACATGAATTAGCGGAACAGGGCAGCGTAATCGCGACTGAAGAAGAAAAACTGGATCAGTATGATGCTCAATTGAGTCAATTGAAAAGGAAGAAGCGATACGAAGAGTATAATGATTTAGTCGAGCCGTACAATAAATTAGTCGCCGAATTCGAGCGGCATATCTCAAATTACAATGCCTTGGTTGAGAAGAGCAATCAAGCTATTGCTCGTTACAACAAAGAGAGTAAATCGTTTTACGAATGACGGGTAAGTGCTCGATTTTGATTTCGCTTTATCCGGGAATGAAAAAGAGAGGTGCTTTTTGCTTTGTTTGTGTCGGAATGGTAGAGTGAACAAATGAAACAGAGTTGGTATTCTCATTTTTATGGTCGTGGAAAAATATTTGATGTATGGTTAGTGCCACACTTTTTTTTCGGTGTGATGGCAGCCAGTTTTCTGGGTGTCTTCCCTGTTCATTTTTGGTATTTCTTTGGGAGTATTATTTTGATGGCTTTTGCTTGGGAGTGTTTTGAGTTGTGGGTGGGAATTCGTGAGACATTCCTCAACCGATTGACGGATGGATTGTTGCCGCTCATCGGATTTTTTCTTTTGTATCATATCTTTCAAAATATGTCGCTGACGGATGGTCATCGCTCTGGTATTTTTGTCGTTTCAGTTTTTGTGTTCCTTTTATTGAATTATATTTCCTGGGAAGCTCGTTTTAACGGAGAGCGTGAGTTCTTAGGATAAACCGGTCAATTACCTGCGTGTACTATTCTCGTCTTTTCTTGTGGTGATATCCGGGGCTAGTAATTTTGTTCATATTGAAAAGATACAAATACGAAGCATACCGAATCAGATTTTGTATGATAGAATAAGGAAGGATGTTGTTTCATTTATTGATTCCTGAATAAGTATGGATAAGAAATCAAAAATACTTTTTTTGGTCTTTTCTGCTGTCCTGGTTGGTTCGGTATTGGCGACCTATTATCGGTATATCGTGATGAAGGATTACCTTATTGAGGCGCAAGTTAATTGTGACCCGATGGTAGAAGTGTGTTTTGTTTCGGTGTGTGATCCTGAAAACGGTGAGGAATGTACTGGCAACCCAGAAGAAGACACTTCGTACTACAAAGTCCTTCATCGGAATGCCAAATATATACCACTGTGTGACCCACAAGCCGCGGATTGTCCAGTTGCATCTTGTCAGAGTGGGGAAGAAGATTGTTTGGTGACGCTCTGTGATGCATCAATGGAAGATGTTGTCTGTTCTGATCCGGATACATATATGCAAGAACATTCTGCTTTGGAAGAAACTATTGAAGAAACCATGGTAGGAGAAGATTCTCAAATACATACTGAATCGGAAACTGAAGTAATGGATGGTGATGATGCTGAACAGGAGGATCGGTAGGGTTATATTAACAAGGGAATTCGGAGAATATCTTCATCAAATATCGTAGAAAATCTATGAGGCTGCATTTTTGAATATTGACAGATTTCATTATAAATAATATAATATAATATTCGTCTAAGTCTTTCTGTTTTTGTATAGGATATATCAAATGGAACATTCTTGGCTGATAATTGCTTTTATAGCACCCTTTTTATGGGCGCTGACGGCCGTTCTTGACAGTTACTTTGTCGTGAATTGGTATCGGGATAAGTACGATGCAATTGTTGTCTCCGGTGTGTTTCAGTCATTACCCGTGCTACTCGTTGTCTTTGGTATCATACCGTTTACGCCTCCGTCACCGGAGGTCTTTTTTTTCGCTATAAGCGCTGGATTGGTTTTCATTGGATCATTTTATTGCTATTTTACGGCACTGTTTAATGATAATGATTCTTCGCTCGCCCAGGCTTTCTGGAATTTTACTGTTCCCATCGTGCCTTTTTTAGCTTGGCTTTTGTTCGGTGAGGTCTTAGAGTTTCGACACTATGTCGGAGTAGCCATCTCATTTCTTGGTGTACTCGCGCTTGCCTTCTATCAAAAAGTGATACGTCAGGTCAGACTGAGGCATTTTTCACTTCCGATGATGGGCGCAACAATACTTTTTTCCTTGAGCATGATCTTTTCAAAGGAGGCGTATTCAGGAGCTGGTTTTTTCGATGTGTTGCTTATTTTTTGTTTGAGCGCGTCAATCGGCTCATTGTTCATCTTGGCGCTCAGGTATCGAACTGGCTTCTTTGCTCGTTTTCAAGAAATCACTTCTTTGGCGAGGAAGAATTTTCATTGGTTTATTCTTTCAGAAGGACTCTACTTCATTGGAACGGTTACTTCGCAGCGAGCTTTGAGTTTGGCGCCATCGGCGACATTCGTGGCGGTTATTGAAGCGCTCGCCCCGATTTTCATTATGGCGATTAGTATGATTATGATTTGGTTGTATCGGGTCATGCATCGTCAAAATCGTATTGTTGGGCAAGTACTTTTGAAGCAAATATCCGGATCGGGTGTAAAGATTTTTGCGACGACTTGTCTTGTGGTGGCCATCGTATTCGTTTTGTAAGTTTTTTCTGGTATGATATTTAAGGAAAAGGTATATAATTTCCGGTAACATCTGCTTTTCTCGTAGAGCTTTTACATGTAATGATATATCGATATGTATTTTGGAGAACATTTTATGCTAGATGGGTACGGAGGGGATCCTGAACGACTCAATGATAGAGATCTCGTGCTTTCGTGTTTGAATGAGCTACCTG
>CAYOHD010000113.1:0-3120 GCA_964403705.1 uncultured Bdellovibrionales bacterium
GTAGTCGTGAGAGTGATTTCGCGACACGTTGCTTTTTTGAAACATTCTCTGCTTGTGGGTTCATATCTGGTACTGTTTACTTTTTTTCTGCCCACATTGGCTCTCTTTCAGAAAGATTTTGGGGAAATCGCTGGTAACTTGTTGATAGTCATCTTGTTTTTGAGTCCGCTCTCCGCGCTCTTGCGGATGCGATTGCTTCTGGTGCTGATGGGTTTTCGGAGAGAGCTCGGTATTCTTATGGGATGTTTTGCTCTGGTGCATGGTTTGGGGTATTTCCTTTCACCAAGTTTTTTATGGGAAGCTGAAAAAACTTTTTTTGTGAGCGGTGTGTTTTCTTGGGAGAGAGGGATGGTGACGGGTGTGATGGGTTTGTTCCTGATTTTTCCGCTTCTTGTGACGTCGAATAATTTTGCCCTCCGTTTCTTGGGTGGAAAACTCTGGAAACGACTCCATCGTTTGGTCTATCCTGCTTTCTTCTTGATTGTGTGGCATCGGTTTTTTATGGGAGCACCTCATCAATCATGGGTGCCTCTTTTCGAGGCAATCCTCTTGTTGGGGATGTATTCTCTGCTCAAGTTTCTGGTGTGGCGACCAGAGACGCTGCCTTGGCTTCAGGAGGTCGTGAGAGTGATAGGCATCCGCTATCGGCAGTATCAAGATGAGCGGATCTCAGGGTATCAGTGATTTTCACTTTTCAATGTCTGAAGTATGAGAAGTCTTTCTTGGAATACAAAATGGATTTGGTTTTTTCTGATATGTATCACTCTTGGCTGTGCTACCGATGCGCGCGTTCTTGCATCTGAGTGTGTTTTGATTGAGGTATTCGAACGAGAAGGGTGTGGACATTGTCAGGATGAGCGGGAATTTCTCACGCAACTCAAGACGCAGCGTGATGATATCGAAGTGCGGTACTTGGATATTGGTGATGAGTATTTAGAAGACTTGTTCGCTCGTTTTACGGAAGCGAATCATTTCACTCGAGCCACTCCATTGACTCTGATCGGGACAGAAGCAATCCAGGGTTTCAATACGGGTGATACCACCGGAAAGCTCCTCTTGCGGGCGATTGAGAGAGAGCAAGGGCAAGAGCGAGTGGGTATGAATCATATTTTGGAAGAAGGGATTCCCTTGAGTATACGCGAAGAGGGCGCGGTGTGTGATGCCACCACGGGAATGTGCAAGCAAGCGGTGCTAGAGTATTTCGTACGTATTCCTTTTTGGGAGACGGTAAATGTGTACGCTTTTTCTTTGCCGGTACTGGCAAGTGTGCTTGGGCTTATTGATGGATTTAATCCCTGCGCCTTGTGGGTCTTGGTGACTTTTCTCTTGGTACTTGTTCAGCTGAAATCACGAGAGCGGATGCTGGCTGTTGCCGGACTCTTTGTTCTCGCGGAGTCAGTTATGTACTACCTTATCTTGAATGTGTGGTTTACCACATGGGATTTTGTTGGACTTGACCATATTGTGACACCACTCGTTGGGCTCCTCGCGCTTGGTGGTGGTGGATTTTTTCTCTACGAATGGAAGACGGCTGATGGAACTTGCAAGATTATTGATACTTCGAAGCGCGCTTCTCTTATTGCTTCAATCAAAAAGTTGGCACATGAACCGCTCACGTGGATGTCGGTTGCAGGTATCATTGCGCTCGCCTTCTCAGTCAATGTGATTGAATTTGCTTGTTCTATCGGTATTCCGCAAGCTTTCACAAAGATTCTGCAAATAAATCAACTGAATTTTTGGCAAGAACAAGGAGCGATGTTGCTCTATATTTTCTTTTACATGCTGGATGATTTGTTTATTTTTGGTCTGGCTCTTTGGGGAGCGGACCGCCTCTATTTGACTCAGAAGTATTCACGTTGGTCGACATTCATTGGGGGTATACTCATGCTCGTTTTGGGTGTCATACTCATCATCCGACCGGAAATACTTCGTTTCTTGTAGCGGCCAGACGCGCTGTTGCTTGAATAAAAAAAAACACCACTCGGAAATGAATGGTGTTTTCTTTGAATTTCAGTGGTTGAGTGGATTCTATTTCACACTCTGAATGAATGCTGCAAAAGTAGCCGGTTGCTCAACAGCCATCTGGGAGAGCACTTTGCGATCAAGCTCAATATTCTTCTCCTTTTCAAGAGCGATGAAGGCGCGGTAAGTGATGCCGTGTTCACGGAGCGCGTTGTTGAGACGGACAATCCACAAAGAGCGAAAGGTTCGCTTTTTGGCTCGACGATCGCGACGAGCGTAAACGCCAGCCTTGATGACGGCTTCTTTAGCTTTGGTGAAGAGTTTTTTTCGTCCCCAACGAAAGCCCTTGGCTTTCTCAAGAATATTGTTGTGGCGCTTTTTGGTCATGACGCCACGCTTGACTCTGGTCATAAAATAGTATGATTACTGCGGATAAATAAAAGAGAGAAGTTTGTTTCTGCACCGAATCGCTAGAGTAGCAGGTCTTTCTCGGGGAAGTCAACTGAGTGGAGAGAGCCGAGCAGGGAGAATGCTCTAAACGTACGGCATGACACGGAGGAGATTCTTTTCATCAGCACGGATAGCAATACCAGCATCGGAGCGCTTGTTTCTGGTTGCCACCCCATTGTCACGGACATTGTAGTGGTTGTTGCCAGTTGAGCGACGGGTGACCTTGCCGGATCCAGTGACGCGGAATTTTTTGCTGACAGACTTGTTCGTCTTCTGTTTCATAGAGGTTGCTTGATAGAGAGGGGATTATGAATTGAGACTGCGAGGTGATTATTCTGGCGCGATGAGGGCAGAAAATCCTTTAGGCGCCCGTTTGATTTCTTCTTCGAATTTGAATGGAGTAGAGAGGCTTTTGAGAAAGGCACTCATATTTTCTTTTGCCTTATCTCCCAAGGCCTTTTCTCGACCATGGAGGACAAGCTCGACTCGTATTTTGTGTCCCTTAGCCATGAATCCTTCGGCCTGAGCCTTCTTGAAGGAGAGATCATGAGTGTCGGTATTGAAGCCGATACGGATACCTTTGATGTCAACTTTCTTTTGTTTGGCCTTGGCTTGTTGTTCTTTCTTGGCTTGCTGATAGACGAGTTTGCCGTAATCAGTGATTTTGCAGACAGGAGGCTTGGCTAGGGGAGATACCTCAACGAGGTC
>CAYOHD010000114.1:0-3117 GCA_964403705.1 uncultured Bdellovibrionales bacterium
TTGGTGCCAAAGGCTGTCCAGGACTGGTTCCTGTATAACGGTCAAGAAGCATCAACTCGCTACGTAGATTTCTCTATGCAGAAATTCATGAACCCTCTCGGAACCACAGAGGGTGAGAAAATTCAAGAGTCGTGGAGAAAAGCATATCTTGATGGCCTTGAAGCACTGAAAGTCTCACTCAAAATCCGCTTCCCTCGAAGGGATGATGAGGATGAGAAAATATACGCCAAAGCAATCGATGCCCGGGCGTTCGACATCATGCGAGGATTTCTTCCTGCCGGTGCTCAGACCAATCTGTCATGGCACATGAATCTCCGTCAGTTCTCAGACGAACTGGCTTTGCTCAGGCATCACCCACTTCTTGAAGTGCGTGAGGTTGCAGAAGCAACAGAAGATGCTCTCCTGGAAATGTATCCGAGTTCTTTTTCTCGGAAAAGATACGAGGGTACGGAAGAGTACAACAAGATGATCGTTCGTGAACTCACATACCACAACAATCCAGAAGTGGCGCAAGTTGAGTTTGAGGTACAGAGCGAACTTATTGATCACAATCTCCTGAACCTCTATCGGGAAGCAATGGAGAAGCGCCCAGCAAAAACAGAGCTTCCGAAGAAGATCAAGGAATGTGGAACAATGCGATTCGGATTCCTTTTGGACTTCGGTTCGTTCAGAGACATCCAGCGGCATCGAGCAGTTGTTCAACAAATGCCTCTTCTTACCACTAACTATGGATTCCATCCGTGGTACATGGAAGAACTCGGCAACGAACTCTGTCACAGGATGCAGAAATTTATTGCCGAGCAAGCGCAAAGAATTAATTCCTTACCCACCACACCAGAAATCAAGCAGTACTACACCGCTATGGGTTTCAACACGACCAACCAGGTGACTGGTGACTTGCATGCACTTGTTTATCTAGTAGAACTAAGAGGAACGCGCTTTGTTCACCCAACCTTGAGAGAAAGAGCTCTCCAGATTGCCTGTGAACTAGAGAAGCGTTTTGGAAAAAATGGTCTTGTCCTCCACATGGACCCCGAACCCAATCGGTTTGATGTCCGTCGTGGAAGTCACGATCTGAAAATCAAATAGAAATAAATATGCCCCCACGATCGCAAGACCGTAGGGGCATTCGTTTACCAGTTGGTAAAATACTTGCCGAGCTTTGGACCATTTTGTGCTCCATATGTTGGAGACATTTGGTCATACTGCTCTCTAGGCAACTCAACCATTCGCTCATAGCGAATTTTTGCGATTGGTTGCCCGTGGCAAATTATAATCCCGCTGTCAAAAGAACGAACCTCAAGTGTTAATGGTCGACCAAGACCTAAACCATTCGCACCCATTCCCCACCCAGGATCAATGAATCCAGCATAGTGAGATCGTAAATCTCCACTACGCTCATCCATCGGCCTCATTTCACACGCAAGACTATTTGATACACGCACATGCTCCCGAGTAGAGAGAATATAAAATGTACCAGATTTCAGAGAAATAGATTTTTGAGAAGTTCCCCCTCCTGAAAATGAAATCTCCCTGAAAAACATTCTTGGATCATAGTGGTTCTTAAGAGAAAGGTCTATAGGATGACCTTTCTCAATCGCTTCAAATCCTGGAACATCAAAATTGAGTCCAAGAGAAAGAAGAATTGAACCATCACGGTCAGAATGTTTTAAGTCTTTATAGGAAATCATTTCCCCCTCGGGTGTAAACAACATCCCCCCATTGGCTGAAAAATTAATCTCCAAACGAAGTTCATCGAGCCGAGTATCCTGATTGAAAAACCTCAACTGGTTCAAGGTTAACCCAGGAGAGACAATTACAGGAAATGTCTTTGGAACAAGAAGTATCCACAACGGCCCACTGTATTCTTTTGGTACCACATCGTAACGTGATACCCTGTCTGCCAATAGCCGAACATGTATATCTACTCTCCCACTTGAGGATTTTGGGTTGCAATATGCATACACATTCCTTGGTAAAGAAACGATTTCTTCTGAAAGACGAAGTGCATAGCAACACCCTCTTTCTAACAAAATGTTTTCGCCAGCAAGTTTGATCCCTTCCGCCCGCTGAATCGCCTCAAAGACTGTTTCGTTGCATGAGGGCAAAAATGCACCACACACACGATACACTTCCCCAGTTATCTGCAAATCTAGTGATCCGGGGCGGACATTTTCATGTTGTGCACCCAGAATAAATCCTTGATCAATCAGGTCAGTGATAAACTGACTCGGTAATGCTCCACCATACTCCATGTCAATCTCCTTCTGACCAATACTTTACATTTTTTATAATAAAAAGAAAGAGCACCAGTGTTTCTACCGATGCTCCACACACAGGGAAGGTTGATGTTTTTGACACTCTTCTGCAAGAAGACGACGATGACAGAACTCTGGTGTTTCTTCCACACACATAATCGTTACATTTATTTTCATTGCTTGGCTTGCAACAAACCTCACCAGAGCTCTCTTTTTCAGAGTAGTGATTTCTTTCAGATATTCCTGTTGAAATAGATCCCAATCAATCTCCTCTCGGTAATAACGACCAATCAATTTTGGTGATGGACCAAACTCGGGTATATGCATATGATAAGCCTGAATCCGACCGTCTGGGGTTTTTCCATCATTTAGTGTCAGTCGACTCATGACTGAAATCCGTAACCCATCATCATCGGATGGTAAATGTAAAATGCATTTAGTAAATAACATAGTTTCTCCACAGAAAAGACTACCATAATATAGAAAAAGAAAAAGGGATGCCTTTCAGCATGCCCTTTTATTTTGACCTCGACCCCACAAAGGAAGAGGGATTTGTTGACTAGCAACGGGTTTACGAGGAATCCTATCTTCCTCGATCCCTGCGATCCATAGACGAAGATAATTTGTGGCCTCCTGAAATGCCTCTGGGAAATCACGCTTTAGTTCCCCAAAGGAACATGCTAAGTCCCCAAAATACTTTTCCTCACCCTCAATACCACGAATCACGATGGCCCTTGCCATTCGCGGTCCAAAAAAACTCTCTCCCCCTGACTCATAAAGGGAGAAACCCAAATATGAACCATCGTATCTCATTTACACTCCCGAAGCTAAAGATGCCATAAACACAAAAAAACCGCAA
>CAYOHD010000115.1:0-3115 GCA_964403705.1 uncultured Bdellovibrionales bacterium
ACTGCGAAAGGCGCGATTCCGTCCGTCCCTCATCCTCTCGGAATGTACGGAACCAAATACGCAGAGCGCCCACATACAGTGGAAACCCAATCAAAAGCGCCGCGATAGCATAGTGAATACTGTCCATCGCGCCCGATACACCGAGAGGAGAAGAGCCCGCCAGCGCATCAGGAAAAGTCTGCTCGATGACACCAAAAAGGAGTGTCCCAAAAGCGGTAGCCACAATACCGAGCAGAATGAAAGAGAAGAGATTCACAATGACATCAACCGTTGAGGACTTACGCGTCAAAGTAGGACGAGTCCCCGCGCTTGGCAGCGGTACGCCGAGAGCAATGACTCCCTCCCGATAGGCGGCGTCTGCTTCCTCATCAGACCAACCTACAGCGAGAAGCTCTTCCTTAATTTCTGCTTTAGAGGCGCCGGCCCGCACCCGATCCGACACATAGCCTCCGAGTGATGAATTGTCCATAAAAATTATTTTATGAATTATGCTCTTCTGACGAAAGAACGCGTAATTTTGCATCACGATCTTCTTGCCACAAAGTATACCACGACCAAAAACACGCGAAGAGAACCATTCCCTGCCCCACGCTTACCACCACATGCCCAAGAGCCGGGCAAACATTCAATATCCCCCACTGAGAACAAAGCAGTGCCCAATCATGCTCTCCGCCAATCAAAGGCAAGAGCTGAGCCTCTGCATCAGCGATATAGATACCCGAATTGATAAGTGAGAAACCAAGCCAATACGTGAGAATAGCCGCTGACCACACTTGTTCGCTCCGTACAAAATACCCCACCAGTACGATAGGTACGAGAAGCTGCATGAGAGTCCCTCCCAATATGGATACTGTCTCACCGAACACGAGAAACAAGGGATGCCCTGCTTCATGCATAATGAGGGTGACAAAATCAATGAAGTGCCATTCCTGCCAAGTAACCAGATACAACATCCCGTACAGCATGGCAAGCAGCGTGACACATGTTTTTTCTGAGAGAGGTGGGAATCGCATAGGAGTAAATACAATTCATCAACGAGCAGGTGAGTTATTTCATATTCGTTAAAACTTCCGACTATCATATGCCCAGTGCAACAAAGCCTGTCTTTGTCGCCGTCGGCAGAGGAGATCTCCTGATCGACAATTGCGCGCAATCTGCGCGATATGTCGCCGCATCATCTTCCATCGCCGTATCTGACGCGCGTCTTCCTCAGGGATACGTCGCCCGAGAAAGTAGCGACAGTACCACTGGAACCACCCACGCGGATCTTCCGGAAATATCCATCCCTTCTTCTGCCACTCGGCGAGAGATTGACTCGCGTCGACACCAAAGAAATTGAGTGATACATCTTTTTTGTGTGGAGAAAGTTTTGCCGAAACAAACCACTCAGCCGGAAATTCCTGCTTGCAATCCGTCAGATACTTCCCTCCAAATACACCCAGATCAAGCATTTCCTTGGGAGTGAGATCCGGCCGAAATTCCACGTCAAAATCCTTCCCAACCGGTGCGACCAATCGGTAACGATACCCCTCCTGCATACGATCATGAACGATAATTTCTCGTGCCATACGACATCTACTCTCCTTTCCCCTACTCTAGCGCGTTCACCCGAAAAAGCCTATACTGGAATCGAAAAGCCTTCAGAACGAGAAGCGATGGAGTCTTCGGACTCCTAACTGGAACCCACCTGGATTATTTCCGGGAAAAATGTAAATTTTTTCCGTTACTCATTTTCAGGGATTCAGCCACTCCTCCGCATTGAGGGCTTTTTGCTTCCTGGCATAACCCAGGGACCTCACTTCTCCCTCGAAACAAGCTACTCTATGCAACACGACATCTCGAATCCGCCAAACGCAAAATCATCCGGACTAGAAGCGCTCGCCCTCCGAGCCTCACAGCGCATCGGATCACCGATTTCCCTGGCCGTCCATACCCTTCTCTTTATTGGGATTTTTGCTCTCGCACTCTTTGGGTTTTCCCTTGACCAAATACTCCTCATCCTCACAACACTTGTTTCACTCGAAGCTATTTACCTCGCCATATTCATCCAAATGACTGTCAATCAGCATGCTCGACAAATCGAAGAAGTCAGCGAGGATGTGGGTGAACTCGGTGAGGATGTCGAAGGAATTTCTCGTGATGTCGATCATCTGCACGAAAATATCGAAGAGATTGGTGAGGATGTCGAAGAAATCTCCAAAGATATCGACAGCATACAAGAAGATGTCAAAGAAATTGGTGAGGATGTCGAAGAAATATCTGAAGATGTCGAAGAATTGAGCGAAGAAATTGAAAAAGATGATCGAGAAGATGATGCCGAGCAACTCGAGAGCCTAAAACACATTGACCGAATCGAAAATTCACTTCAAACACTCCTCCAAGAAATTCAAGCGATGAAACGGGATCGTCCAGAGTAATAAGATGTATCAATCCTGACGCATCGAATAGCGGCAACCGCAATAATTCTGTCGATAGATACCACGTTCTCTGACCATCTGTCTTGCCACGGTTTCACGTCCCTTCTTTTTCCAGTCTTCCGCGTAAAAATGCAAATCATACCGCTTGGCTGCCGCTTCACCGATAGGGAAGATAACTTTGGCGCTCTTGCGACTTCCCATAGTGAGCGTTGTCCCAAATAAAGCAAACCCGCGCTCCTTTGCCTCGCGTGCCGAGCGATCCAGTCGCATACCAATACAGGTAAAACAACGTTTCCCCTGCTCGGGTTCTTGTTCGAGCCCCCTGACACGAGCGTCCCACTCTTCCGGTGTATAGTCCATATCAATCATCGGTACCGACCATTCAGTACACACGCGTACTACCTCCGCCTTCCGTTTCACATATTCCGATTCGGGAAAGATATTCGGATTAAAAAAGAGCACACTCAAATCAAACTTCGACCGAAGCTCATCAATAACCGCGATGCCGCACGGCGCGCAGCAGGTATGTAACAAAAATTTTCCTGACATAAAATATCTTCTACTTATTTCTCTCAAGTCTCATATCGAGGGAAAACGAGAACATTTCGAGATGGAAACCTTGGAAAGTACGAACAGGCTATCGAGATAACCTGACAAGCTTTGAGAGGTTTACAGCCGAAATATTCTTGTTTTCACCG
>CAYOHD010000116.1:0-3077 GCA_964403705.1 uncultured Bdellovibrionales bacterium
CCGCTCAACTCTAGATTTAATCGCGATCTGGCTTCTTTTGGTGAAAACTTAAAGGCTTTTCGTGGCTTATTAATAAGCCAGCGTGCGATTCTTATTTTCAAAGGTTCCGGTTCAGATGTTAGAAGTTCATCTTCGGGAACCATTGAATCCGAGATGGAATTATATTCTCTTTCAAGGTCCGCCAGTTCATGTTCAATGGCTTTCAGTCGATCCGAAATTCTTGTTTTGTCAGCTGGAGAGAGAGCAGGTTTGCCTTGATGACCGGGGAACAATTCAATAACTTTTGCTCCTTCCTGAGCTATTTTTGTAGCATCTTCTTTTGTTTTCATTTGGTTTTAAAAATTATTTTCATTTTATTATAGCATTTCTTGATCTCTAATTCTAGGCTGGCTACGAACTACTGGTTGAATTAAGCAGATTCTATGAAAAACAAAAAATGATCGCTAGGCGATGAGAGCTTGTAGCAAAATAAGTTTTTAAAATTAATCCTGGCCTAAACATCCTTGGTGGATTTGAATAAGAATTGGCAACTGCTTAGAATTTAAAAACTTCCTAAAATACCCTTCAGCCTCTCCTCATGCTCATGAGTAACCTCGAAGTCAGGCTTGATACCTACAATGTCTATGATTAACGCTTCCTTAAATTCTAGCATTTCCTTTCGACGAAACATGCCGAATTGAGAATTCTTTTCTTCCGTATTGGTCGCTATACGAATGGATTCGTTCAAGAGTTCCATGTTGTTGCGAAGGCTCTTGATTCGGTCAAAGACGTGGTAAGTGAGATCTACTTCATATTCCCGAGATAACCTCTTAAATATATCTTCAAAGGCCAGAAGTTTGGCGTAACCGGAGATCACATCATTTCGTCTCAATCGAAAAGTTTTTTCTAATTCAGCATCTTTAAACCGTATCAACCTCTTGCCGTCTTCGATTGTTTCTAAGAAAAAAGCGTTTTTTTCGGTAATGGTCGAGAGCGCGTCGATCGTCATACCGTAGATACTAAAGAAGCTTGTTTCGCCGTTGTTAGTCAAACTACAAATAAGGAGCTCTCGGTCGAGATGTTTCCCCTTATGCTCAGGGTCACTGTCTTCATAGACCAGCCCGAGATTGGGGTCATAGGTATCAACCCGTTTTTTGAATTTTCCTAAAAATTCGTAATCGGCCTTCAATTCATAGAGGCTTTCGCCGATAATCACTGCTCCGGCAAATTTCTCAAATGCCACTTTTTCATCCAGTTCACTTTTGAGCATATATTCCACTCCCATGTTTTCCAGAACATTTTTGGCGGTTTCGATTTCGCTTTCATAGAGGCCTTTGCTGTAAAGTTTGTCTCTGAAAGTCTCTTCGGCTGTCCGTTTCCGAAGGATAAGTTCGCCCTTCTCAACATGCTTCATGAGCATTGATTTGGCCTCGACTTTCTTTGAGAGCCATCGCTTGAATAATTTTGCACTATCGCTGATCACCAGTGGTGTGTATTCAGTTAAAATACCGTCATTCAGTGCGGTAAAGCACCCTTCTTCAAGGAGTGTTTGAATAGTTTCTCCATGTTTTGAGGCATACGCTTCCAGAGCTTTTGTCACATCTTCAGAGGTACTGCTGTCCTCACCTTCCTCTCGGTTCTCATCCTTCTTCCCTACCTCAATACCTTTGCTTTGAAGGAAACGACGACCAATTTCAACAAGCGGAATGCAGGCGAAATAATGGAAAAGTTGGTACTCTTTCGCAAATTTGTTGTAGCTCTTCTCTGCCACCAGCTTTGACAGCTTGAGCTTGGCTTTTTTGCTCAGTTCATGCTTGCCCCCATAGAGGTTGGCGATGATCTCTTCCTGATCCAGATATTGTTCGTCGGTCTCAACATCCGGATAAAGCTCGTTCATCTGCTGGCGATCTTTTGGTGAGAGAAGCTCGAAGGAAAGCTTGTAAGCTGCGTAGTCAAAATCCATACCATTCCAAAGTTTTACCGCTCGTTGTTTGGCGGCAATCTGTATCGCCTCATTGATCGTGACTTTTTTCAGTTGTTTGAGGGTTTCTACACATCCTTGCGCCTTCCGGTCTATAGGATACTCCATAAGTTTCAGGATAAATGGGAGCTGCGCCAGATGAGCGACCTGAGCATCCTTGAAAATAAATTCCGTCTCAATTTCCATCTTTCCAAAATGTTTCCAGCCCTCGTTTAAGCGGTTCCATTCCTTTGCCTCTGATCCAGTCTTTGCCTCCCAATTTTCTAAAACTTCTTGATCGGCTGGGGTAAGAATTTCTTCCCCAGTTTTCATTCGACTGATTTCGTTTTGCACGAGAAGCAAAAACTTCTCGCGGGAAGTGAGATTGCCTCTGCCTAACATGTTTGAGATATTTTTCATTTTCTTTTCTTTAAGGTTTGTTCTAATAGTTCGATTCGGTCTTTCAAGTTTACGACCTCAATGGTTCTGGAGAGAGCAAGAGCGAGGCGCGATATTACCATTGCACGCCTCAGAGTCGTTTTTCGTTCGGAGACCTCTCGCAACGTGTCGGAAAGTATTTTAGCCGCTTCTTCCGGATCCATGTATTTTTCATTCATATGATTTTTGTTACATTCCCTCAATAATTTCCATCCATGCTTTGACTTCCGCAGCCCGCCCGTTTTTTGTTACCTCACGGTAGAGGGCCGAGACGACATTCGGCGTGAGCTTCCGCGCCCATGAGGTAATACTTTTCATAAGTCCGCCCATTTCTTCGATCCGTTTATTCCATTCCGTGAGCGTACCAAGGTCTTTGATACCAAATCGTCTCGCAAATTCCGTTTGGTTTCTAATATCGAGAAGTGACATCGCCAATTCATCATCAATCCCAAGTTTTTCCATGACATGTCTGGGTTGGCCTCGAAGAATTGACGGCATGGCTCGCCATAAAACATACGCTTCGAATTCCTGCTTCTTGTAGACGCTCGAGGATTTGAGCGGTTCGTCTTTTGGCATAGCGGTCATTCATGACTGATGAGTTGAGCTTTCTTTTGAGTGAGTTTCTCCCACCGCTCGACCACGGTTTGGCAATATTTTTCGTCAAATTCGACCATTCGGCAGGTTCTACTCAATTGTTCGC
>CAYOHD010000117.1:0-3043 GCA_964403705.1 uncultured Bdellovibrionales bacterium
GGAGTAATTCTCTCAGCGAGAAATTGAGCTGCCGCAAAAGTTTCGAGGGTTGCTTCAGATTTTGGTGCAGCAAGTAAAGTGTGCCCATTATCGGTAAAGCCAGAGGTGAACGCATAGACAAACAGGGTAACAAGAAGGAGAAGGGAGAGTAGGGAATTTTTTTGACTGCGGAAAATATTGACGAGCCAAGCGAGTCCGATAGCGCCCACAATTCCGATAGGAAAGGAAATATATGTGCCAATTCGATTTGAAGGAATATCGATAAATAACCAGCCAGGACGAAATGCCATAATAAATAACATGAGAGTCCAAGAGAGTAATAAGCCGGATGAAAAAGAGCGACGAAAGACAGCAAGAAGGAGGAGTATACCAACAATGCCCAGCGCGAAACGAACTTCGCCAGCCGCACCGATTATTTGATTGAAATTGAGGCCGATACGGGTGAGTTTAGTCGGGGTGCCGATAGCTGTGTCGACAGCATGGGTTTCGATATAGGTGGGCATGGCTACGAAAAAGAAAAAGATACCCGAGAGGAGGAGAATGGCGATTGGATTTGGCCGAAAGAGAATGCTTGTGATGCGGGAGAAAAGGGCCTGTAAATGACCGATAAAGCCGAGAGTCAAAATGAGAAAGCTCCCTCCCAGAATAAAGAGGAGCATGAGGGCAGAAAGATGGTGAGTGTAAGCGAGGGTGAAGGAAAAAAGGAAACCGAGGCCGAGTAATCGAGAATCTTTTTCCTGAAATGCACGAAGAAAGAGAAGGAGAATAAGAGGAATGAGGAGATTACCCATGACATTACCGATGACACCGCCAGAAACAAATTTTTCTTGAGGGGAAGCGAGTGTGTAGAGCGGTCCGCACAGAAAGAGTACCGAAAGAGCAACAAATTGTGGACGGATCAATTGATGGAGCGGTGATGTCGCGACGATTCGATACGCCAAGACGACGAGCGCGAGAAGACTCAGGATGTTGACAAGGAAAAGAAACACAACCGGAAAGGCCGAGAAAAAATCGGAACCCGTCAGAAGGGCAAGCGCGGCAAACGGAAGATGCTCCCCGATAATAAAGTCAGCAATTGGCTCTGGCTGAGAGAGCTGGATATTGTCTGGCTGATCGATGACCTTGCGTTCTTGGTAGAGGGGGAGATGATGGGTTTCGGTGATGACTTTAGCCCAGTAGAGATGATGGCCAAGATCGGTCGCAGTAGGAACAATTGCATTAGAAAGATAGAATGTCTTAAGAAAGAGTGTCAGGATAAAAAGAGTGAAGAAGGTAAGGCGTTCAAATTTTGACCGGAGAAGCGGTTGAAAGCGTGTTTGATCAATTACTGGCGCTCGAGGATGCTTGGAATACCATATGAGACCACCGACAAGAGGGATAGCGAGAAGAAAGAGAGCAATGAGGGGTCCACTCAAAGGGATATGAGTGGTTCCGAGTAACAGCATGAAGAAGTCTATGAGCGCGATGCCAATCGTGAAAGAAAAGAGGAGCGTTTCGATGAAAAAAGAAGGCTGATGAGAAGCGAAGAAGAAGCGCCAAGTGACAAACCCAGCTCCCAAGAGGAGAAAGAGTGCGCCAAAGAAGAGGACGGCTTGAAGAAGAGGAATCATAGGGTTGGTTTCGCTGGAAGCAGAGCTACTGCTTCATTATTTTTGTCAGTGTTTCAATATATTTTTTGGCAACCATATTCCAGTGGAAAGTGTTCTCAACGAAACGCGCTGATTTCTCGCCGAAGCTACGACGTTCATCGTTATTCTCAGCGAGTTCATTAATGGTTTGAACGAAACCATCTGATTGTTCTGGTTTCACCAGGAAACCATTCTCTCCGTGTTTGACAGCATCTCGCAAGCCCTCAAGGTCTGATGCGACTACTGGAAGGCCAGCGGAACCGGCTTCGATGACCGCGATACCAAATCCTTCCATATCTCCAGAGACGCGAATATTGGGTTGCACAAAAATATCAGATGAGTTGAGAAGCGTGAGGACATCATCTTGTGAAACGCGACCGAGGAGT
The DNA here is from genome assembly GCA_964403705.1 of uncultured Bdellovibrionales bacterium. Taxonomy (GTDB): domain Bacteria; phylum Patescibacteriota; class Minisyncoccia; order Moranbacterales; family UBA1568; genus JAGOSP01. The sequence goes on from CAYOHD010000117.1 coordinate 2,015, forward strand.
ATGACGCGTGCCTCAAGATTGGTAATCCGGGTTGCTTCACGAATGGCGAGTTCTTCTGGACCCGATCCAGCCACGACGTAGAGAATATTACCATTGAGTCGAGGAAGTACTTTTTGTATGAACCAGGCGACCCCTTTGCGTTTTGCGAGACGGCCAAGGGTAAGAAGAACAATTTTTCCTTCCAATGAGCGACCGAGTATTGTTTCAAGCCTGTCACGATTCCGCTTGCTTATAAAACGTTCGGTTTCGACGCCATTGGGGATTACAAAACACTTGTGAGCATGTACGCCATGTTCTATAGCTTGTGTTTTGGTATGTGCACTCACACAGAGGTATCCATCGAGCATACGGAGAAAACCACGGATCCAAATACGTTGGTAGAAAGGAAGTGAATAGGTGATGTCTAAACCGTGTAAAACAGTCACAACTGTTTTTTTGGGGAAGAGAACCTTAATAATTGCGCCCACAATAGCGAGTACCCCATCGCCGAGAATGAGAACATCTGAACGGAACATAAGAACGCAAGCTCGGAGGAGAGCGAAGGGGAGAAACCAAGGAAGAGCGAATTTCCCAGAACGGTTTATGATGAATTTTGTGTCGGCAAATTTGGGGAGCCATTCGGCCAAAGCGGCATTTTGGTTTTCGATGCCACCCGTAATCGGAGGGAAAGCTCTTGATAGAAAGAGTATTCTCATAGCAGCCATATTTTATGGTTCGGTAGGGTGTTTATCGCTTGTATTTCTCTTTCTTGAAGAGATAAATCATATCTTCGGTTAGACGGCGATTGGTTTTAATCATGTCAGCAATCAGTGCAAAGACGAAAAACTGCAGTCCGATAACAAAAGTAGCGAGTGATAAAAGGAGATAGTTTCGGTAGGGAGTAATTTTGAAGTCCTGAAAATAATTGGCGAGAAATATGCCGAAGAGACCAAGAGAAACCACAATCAGAATGAGGCCGGGGATACCAAAGAATTTGAGAGGACGAACATCTCGGACGGCTTTGAGAATAATGCGAGCGCTGTTATTGAC
>CAYOHD010000118.1:0-3018 GCA_964403705.1 uncultured Bdellovibrionales bacterium
CCGCGGGTCAAAAGTTCGTCAATTTTTTGTTCCCTGGTCATCTCCATAGAGCAGAGAGTATCACTCTTTTATTCGAGTTATTTCAGCCCCAAACGAGCTTTCATGAGACGAATCTGATCGTCGCTCACCTTACCACTTTTTCTCAGTTCCTCGATTTGTTCACGGATTTCTTTCTCGTGCTTCTTCACGTTTTTCGGAGTCATCATTTTCTGCATCAGTTTGGCGCGCTCGGCTGGGTTCATTGCCATCACACGTTTGTACGCCAAACGCTCTAGCATATTCATATCCTCTGGTTTTTTCACACCAGCAATATCAGGCATATCATCCTGCTTTTTACTCTCCTCATCTCCTTTTTTGAATGGATTCCATTTCATAGTTATGTCTTCAACTTCATCTTATACCGTGTCACCAACAATGCGGAAGCAACATAAATTGATGAATACGTCCCAAAAGTTACTCCCACCAATATAGCTAATGAAAAATATCGAATACTCTCTCCTCCAAAAATAGTAATGGCCAACAATGTGATAATCACTGTCATCGACGTATTGACCGATCGTCCGAGCGTCTGATTGAGCGAGCGATTCACGGTTTCCTCAAAATCCGTCTTGCCATGTTCACGGAGGAGGTTCTCGCGTACTCGATCATACACCACAATAGTATCATTCACCGAGTATCCAAGAATAGTCAGCAAGGCCGCAATAAATGGTACTCCTACTTCGATACCGTAGAATTTTCCGAGAACCGCAAACACACCGAGAGTCACCAAGATGTCATGACCAAGAGCAATGATAGCTCCCAACCCATACTCCCATGATGTAACTGGAGCTGAGACTCTGCGAAAAGCCCACGCGATATACAAAGCGATGCCGATCACCGCCAGAATCACACCCGTAATCGCATTCCTCTTAATCTGACTCGACACCGATCCACCGATGAAATTCGTACGAAGCTGTTTTACATCAGCATCGAGTCCTTTCAATTTTTCCAGCACCTGGTCATTCGCATTCTCATCAGAGGAAAGATAACGGAGCAGTATGGCCTGATCTTCTGTTGGCTGTACTGTCAGACTTTGCAGACCAATCGGCTCAAGTACTTCGGTCACCTGGCTCACTTCTGGAGTCGGGTCAATCGTAAATTGAACCTCCAAAAGTGTCCCTCCCTTAAAATCAATACCCAATCGCAACCCCCATATGCTCAACGCGACGACTGACAGCACCATCACAATGAATGAGAAAGTGTAAGCGTATTTTCTTTGTTGAATAATATGCATCATAGCAATCAATCTTTTTCAAGAATCTTACCCTGTGGAAGAAGTATCCACGGCCATTTTTCCGCCCAGTGCCCAATCAAGAAACGCAGTGCCACGCGGACCAATACCACCGCGGTAAACATCGAGAGTAGCACACCAATAGTCAAGATAAGCGCAAACCCCTTCACAAAACCTGTCCCCATCCCGATAAGAATAAAAGTGGTGATAAGCGTTGAATAGTTGCCATCACGGATACTTGGCCAAGCCCGACGGAAACCTTCGTCAATGGCTTTGAAAATATTTTTTCCGTATGCCAATTCTTCCCGCGTTCGCTCAAAGATAAGCACATTAGCATCTACTGCCATACCAATCGACAGAATGAATCCAGCGATACCCGAAAGCGAAAGCGTGATATTGAAAGGGGTATACGCCGAGAGTTTGAAAATCGCAAGAAGCATAGCCGAATACATCACCAGCGCCACCACTGAAACTAACCCAAGAAAACGATAGTACAAAATCATGAAAACGGCGACGACCATCAGCCCGATCAGCCCAGCAAAAAGACTCTGCTTTAAAGCCTCGGCGCCCAATGATGCATCAATACTCTGTTGTGATTCCAGGCTAATTGGCACCGGCAATGCTCCTTCATTCAACCGTTTCACCAAAGCATTCGCTTCGCTGGTGGTGTAATTACCCGTGATAACAGCCTCACCATTCAGGATTTCCGACTGCACCGTGGGAGCGGTAACAATGGTTCCATCAATCAAAATAGCGATGCGCTTATTCAGATTCCGTTTCGTCAAATCAGCAAACAGCCGAGTCCCCTCATCATCAAATTGCAAGGATACTTGTGGTGCTCCGACGCCCTGCCCCTGATAACTCACGGAAGCATTCTTCAGATTCTTTCCCGTCAAACCTGTTGTTTTGTACTGCAGATCAGGGAATTGATCAAGCGTATATTTTGGGAAGAGAATATGCGCGCCTCGCACTTCTCGGGTATCACCTTCACCCTTCTCCTCAATTTTTTTAATAATATGAAACCCATACTGACTCTCAACCAATTCTGGCCATACACTCCCTGACTGAAAATTTTCATCAAAAAGTACTGTGTCAAAAGCTTCAACAAATTTTCCCTTGGTCGTAAATCCAAGATCACCTCCGGAATCTTTGGATCCTGGATCGGCACTATTCGTACTTGCCAATGCGGCAAAATCATCCCCGACAAGCGCACGCTTGAGAATACTGTCCGCCTGCTGTTTGCTAGAATCATTGTACGTTGTGAGCTCAGCAGCCGCCTCCGGACCCGCTTCCTCACGGAATTCAAGAAGGGGCGTTTCCTTGATGGTTTTTTTCGCCTGCTCAATATCCTTAACACCCGGCAATTCCACGATAATATAATAATCCGTCCCGACACTCGATTGTTGTACCAAAGGCTCTCCTACACCAAAAGCATTCACTCGTCGCTCAATCACGGCTTCAGCAGCCGCGAGTGCCTCTCCTACTTTGTCACTTGGTACTTGTGATACATCTGCTTTGTACTCCAAATGAATACCGCCTTGCAAGTCAAGACCCAGATTCACCTTGAAATGGTCCTCAATCCATCCCACTGACGCCGGAAACCACGTAATCTGAGGATAGGCAATTACACCAGCCATTAAGCCGAGTAGGAGCACGAGAATAAATTGTACCCGAGTTTTTCCACGATGAGTCATATAGGGTTGAGTATAGCCAAATGTTTCTTTTCACGCAAATGCAAGCCTTTTTCA
>CAYOHD010000119.1:0-3015 GCA_964403705.1 uncultured Bdellovibrionales bacterium
GCCATCATGTGCTCGAACACCCGGGATCTCAGATCTCTTGTTTTGTTGGCGTTCTCTCGGGCAGCACCCTCTCCTTTGCCGCACATGGCTCGCCTTCCGTTCGGCTTCTGTATCAAGGCAAAGAAGATATAGAGGAAATGAATCTGTACAGCTCTGATCCGGAACAAAAAATTTCTGAAGAGCATCAACTCTTTCCATCGCTATCACAAGGAACATTGAACGATGGCGACTACCTCGTGATCACCTCTCCACACGTCGAAGAGTATATTTCACCCGATCGAACCAAAAAAATTATTACCTCTCGCTCCACACGTCAGGCGGCAACCCACCTTGAAACAATTTTAACAGATCTTGATAATGGATTATCGTTCGGTGGCGTCATCCTTCATATTCTCAAAAAACACGAAATCCCAAAAACCGGCATGGTGCCAAAACGACTATCCCCCACAGTACGCGCCGGCGACACGTCTGCGACACACCGCGAACAACAATCCGAAATATCCTCTACCAATGAAACGACAGATGCAATACAGACAGGACAAGAAGAAACAAATTATCGACCACGGTCTCATAAGAGGTCGAACATGCTCGGAGAAGATCTTCTCGTTATCTTAGGGAGAGCACTTGTAGCCGGCACACTCGGTATTGCGCACGGAATACAAAAGGCGGCCATCGTCCTCTGGAGAATGATTATTGGAGCCATCTTGCTTATTAGCAACAAAGGAGGACAACGTGAAACGGTCCTTCACGCCCTTCACGAAAGCCTTCAGGAGCAAAAACAACGCATTGCGCACCTCTCGCTCCCAAGCAAAATTCTTTTTGTAGTAACATGCATGCTTGCAATACTCTTTTTCTCAAGTATTGGATACTTGCGGTACAAAGAACATTCGCAACAGTTGATTCTTGACTACACCAATAAAGTTGATGAGATCTCAAATACGATCGATGCAGCAAGTGCAAGCCTTGTCTATCAGGACACTGCAAAGGCAATGACACTCCTCCAACAAGGAAAATCCTTGACAACGCTCCTTCCGACAGACACGAAGGAACGAGAGACAAAAAAACAAGAACTCGTCACGGCAATTGAAGAAAAGCTCCTCACCCTTCGACGCGTGATTCGTGTGACACCAACTATCGTTGCCGATCTCCAAAATTTGAATACCGATCCACACGCCGATGGTCTCTGGCGCGTTGATGATACTCTACTTGCGTTTGGTAATACCGATCCGCTCCTCTACCGCGTATCTCTTTCCAACAAACAAACAGAGACCCACCCACTTCAATCAATTCAACATATTCAAAAAACCAGTACACCAAAAGAAAATGACGGAACAGTTCTTTTGACATCGGATCATATCCTTGCCTGGTACGATGCAAAAAATAAAACGGTTGCAAAGCAGGATATTACTCTTGCGAATGGCCAGGCAGCACTTGCGAATATTTTTGTCTATAATCAACGACTCTACACACTCGACGTCGGCAACAACCAAATTTACCGACACGCCAAAACGCAAACCGGATTTGATAAAGCAAGTCCGTGGCTCAAACAAACAACTACCAACATCACCAAAGGTGTTTCGCTTGCCATTGATGGTGATGTGTTTGTCCTCGCAAGTGACGGCGCTATCTTTAAATTTTCATCTGGCATTGCGCAGCCCTTTGCGATCTCCGGTCTTGACCCGGCACTTACCGAACCAACCATGATATGGACATACAACGATATCAAGTATCTCTATATTCTCGAACCGATCAATAAACGAATTATTCTCTTAACAAAAGATGGAAAGCTTGTGTCGCAATACACAGCAGACGTGTGGCAAAAACCGACCGGTATGGTCGTTGACGAAGAAAAGAAGACGATCTACGTCCTTGATAACAACAAAATCTACAGTTTCCCATACGCCCCATAAAAACAAAAACTCCTCCGATAGCGGAGGAGTTTTTTTGTACGAAAGATCTTACTTCAATTCAACCTTACCACCTGCTTCTTCGATCTTCTTCTTCATTGATTCAGCATCTGCTTTAGCAACACCGGCTTTGATATCTTTTGGTGCGCCATCAACGATTGCTTTTGCGTCAGCAAGACCAAGACCAGTCAATTCCTTCACAACCTTGATCACTGCGATCTTGTTTGCGCCTGCATCTGTCAAGTGAACGGTAAATTCACTCTTTTCTTCAGCAGCTGGAGCGCCAGCAGCAGCACCGCCGGCCATTGGAGCCATCATCATAGCAGGAGCAGCAGCAGATACACCGAATTTATCTTCGAGCACTTTTACGAGCTCTGACAAATCGAGTACTGACATTTTTTCGATTTCAGCCACGAGAGATTTAAACTTCTCTGGGACTTCAACAACTTTTGTTTCTTCTGACATACAATATAATTATAAATGAATACAATCTACCTCAGCCTTACGCTGTTTTCTTGTCTTTAATCGCACCAAGCACGGTCACAAGACCACGCATATTACCAGCAAGCACATTGACGAATCCGGAGATTGGCGCATTGAGCGTACCAACCAACTGACCCAAGAGCTGTTGTTTGCTTGGTAATTTTGATAACGCAGTCACTTTGGCTGCATCGATGTATTTCCCCTCGAGAATACCACCGAAAATAGCAACGACTTCGTGTTTTTTAGCGAAGTCTGCCACGATCTGTGCCGGAGCAACTTCATCCTCAAACCCAAAGACGGCCGCAACACCACCGCTAAATGCTTTGGTATCGATATCAAGTCCTGCCTCAGTAAGCACACGCTTCATGAGCGTTTTTTTACTTGCGACATACATGACCTTCTGCTTGCGGCAGATACTACGCAATTCTTCAGACTCTTTTACTTTGAGACCCTGGAAGTTTGCAAACACGACACCTTTTGATTGTTTCAAACTGTCGGTGAGCACTGCCACGGCTTCTTGTTTTTGTTGTCTGGTTTTTGCCATAAAACGTATAGATTGTCTTTCCAAACGGAGAGACAAAAAAACTGTGGATGACCACAGAAAACGGAAGCAATCGACCTCTCT
>CAYOHD010000120.1:0-2962 GCA_964403705.1 uncultured Bdellovibrionales bacterium
CGTGTTACTAGCTGCTTCTCTGACCTCCCGAAAACACCCAGATACAAACTCATAAAAAACGCTGCGTTCCCTTATCTAAACCCTCCGAAAACGCAAAAAGGAGTATACCATACTTTTATTTCCCTGTAAATAGTTCGCAAGAAAAAACTCTTTCTGGATGCCCAAAAAGAAAATGCCTTTCGATAAGATTGCCTATTATAACCCAAGAGACTTCTTATAATCACGCAGAGAAACTGCTGATTGAAGGAGGATGGGGTCGACAGGAGAACTAGCACCTCCACCCACCCAAAAAGAGATAACGACGAGACCTGCACGAGAAGCCAATACTGAGTCTTGAATCCGCAGATGCATAGTCACCTCACCGGTTGTTACCCGGGTAAAGGCACCAAAATTAGGCGCCGTCTCACACAGTGCTGCCGTTGCCGCCGTTCCAATGGCTTTTTCAATGTAATCTGGCCCCACATGTTGCCGATATATCAGGCACTTCGATTGCGAGTGATCGAAAAAATGAATACTCACCGGATTGGTATTGACTGCTGGATTTCCTAATGGACTCACCACTGAACTCGTTCGCAACTGCTTCGCAAGATCATTCATAATATACTGGGCATTTTCAAGATACCTTTGAGACCTTGCCGTATTCTTATACGCCGCAAAACCTCCGCTAAAAGTAACCGAAACGACTGCCATGACAATTGAGAATACTCCCATCGCCACAAGAACCTCCACCAGAGAGAACCCTGAGATATTCTTTCTCTGAGAGGAAAAAAGTTGTCTATTGCGCTGATACATAAAAGATCTTCATTTACGGCTTCCAATCTGCTAATACTGCTCGTACGTAGGCGCATTGATTTACACGAGTGCATTGAGAAACGTCAACACTATCAGCAGTAACTCCCGGGAAGACACCCGCTGGGAGCGTATCGCTCTGTCCCCACCACACGATACTGGTCACTTCAGCACTCGTCGGAGCAGCAACATTATCCAAATTGATTGAAACAATACGGGCAAAATGCGTGATTGTATTTTGAAAACGGTAAGAATCTCCCACTTGATTCAGGGAATATCGATGTTCTGAACTTAAAGCATTGGCAAAACAATTACGACCCGCCCCAGCAAGGACAAATGTCGGACTAGCAATATCTGGTCCACAAAAATCCCTCCCAGCTGTACCTGGAAATCGAAATGCTCCCGCTGTTGGAAAAGCAAGTCTTCCGTTCACCAAGTTGTTATCGCGAACATTATAAGCGTATTCCAGCCCCTCCTGCGCTAATTCTACCGCCACAATAGCATCCGTATCCTGAAAAGAATTGTTCAACGATGAAGAAAGAAGCTGTAGCACAGCCGTCAATCCGATAGCTACTATTGCAGTCGCTATTAATACCTCTAAGATAGAAAAAGCGCGCATACGCGAAACGTTCGCCTTCTCTTTTCTCTGCCCTGAGAATAACAAAAAAAATCGATGACACTTTTTATCTTGGCTCATTCTTTTAAGTACGCTCATATGAGGAAAATTTATGGGCAACCCGCTCCAGCTGCCTCTTCAATACGCCCTTCTGGATAGACACATACTGACCAGACCACTCCTGATTTCGCCAAAGTATATTGGACAGGAGCGGCCAATGGTGCCGCCCCCGTTCCGTCCCATACTTTTCCCCAGGGGACAACAAAACGAACGCCTCCATTCGCAGCTGAAAGAGACACCCCGGGAGAGAATGAGAACGTCGGAAGAACACCACTTAAAGTAGTAGCACACGTCGCACCGTTCCTATACAAGTAGGTCGGTACAATAGTAATTGCACTGGCAGCGGATGGTGGGAGAGAAAACCCACAAGAAATTCGCCCCGAAACAATCTGCTCTCCCGACAAAGCATTGTTCTGCAGTTCACGCAACATTCCTGAAAGACGTCGGGCATCTCCTTCGACTTGTGCTCGTGTCCGTCCATTACTCACAGTCACAAGAACTATTGAAGATGCGATACCAATAATAGCAATGACTATCACGATTTCAATAAGAGTAAATCCCTTCTTCGCTGTCATACAAATTTTTTGTGTTCAATGACTTGAGAACTCAAGCTCTTTTAGTAAAGTATACAACATACCAACATATTCGACAAAAAATATCCTCTTGAAAAATCATGAGCATCCGATAAGGATGCAACTACCCTAAGAAAAGAAATTGGCTACCCACATACTCCCACCATATCGAATCATGTCCAGCCGCGAAAGAAGAAAATACATCAAAGTCCCAATCACCAAAAATGGCCCAAAGGGAACTTGCGTCGTCATACCCGCTTTTTTGCGTAATAAAAGAAAACAGGAAAAAAATGCTCCGATACCAAAAGAAAGAGTCAAAGCGAAGAAAACTCCCTGGATACCAACCGCAAGCCCAATAATCGCTGCTAACCACGAATCTCCCCAGCCCATCCATGTTTCTTTTGAAAAGAAAGAAAGGGCCGCAAAAAATATCCAGGCCCCCAAAGCGCCGAGGAGACCAGACACTGTACGCCCATCGAGAGACCATATCATATTCGTTGACAGGCTCCAGTCGAGAAGAAGGAGTGCGCCAACTGTCCAGAGAGCACTCGCTTGGAGCAGTGACACTGGTATTTCCATTGTTTTCCCATCATAAAGAGCGATAACAATCAGAAAAGAAAAGAGTCCAAGTAGCCACACTGTTTCAATCCAAGCGCTGGTTTCTACTGGATTAAAGAAAAGCCACAACGTGCTCGCGTATACCAAACCGGTTCCCAACTCAATAAATGGATAGCGCCATGAGATAGGGTTCTTACATGTACGACACTTCCCGCGCAGAAACAGAAAGGAAAAAAGAGGAATATTATCATACCAGGCAATAAGCGAGTGGCAATTAGGACAAGCTGATCGTCCATGCACAAAATCAGTTCCCGCTTCCAATCGAAGTGCGACAACATTGAGAAAACTCCCCACAATTAAACCAAGA
>CAYOHD010000121.1:0-2948 GCA_964403705.1 uncultured Bdellovibrionales bacterium
TCGTCGGCGGCGAGGCGGTAGGTCGTCTGTGTATCGTGCGTGATGTCGCGGAAGGGCAGCATGGTAGTTTCGTAGGTTAGTATTATCTCGAGTCTAAAATTTCAAATTCAAAAATTCAATTTCCAAATAAATTTCAAAGTTAAAATTCAAAAATATCTTGATTGTTTTTTTATTTTTTATTTTGAGCTATCCACTGATTTTTTTGTGGTGTGAGGGCGAGGAAAGAACCTTTTTCTTTGCGACGTGTTCGGAAACACCAGCATCAGAAAAATGTTCTTTCCTCACCCTCTCATCTGAAATATCGGCGGTTTCAGATGACGCGCGCTCCTTGTTTATCCGACGCTTCCTTCCATTTCGAGTTGCATGAGGCGGGTGAGTTCGATGGAATATTCGAGGGGGATTTCTTTGACAACCGGATCGAGGAAGCCATTGACGAGCAGTCCTTCAGCATCAGACTTTTTGATACCACGGCTTTGAAGATAGAAGAGTTTCTCCGCGGAGATTTTTTCGACGGTTGCCTCGTGTTCGACTTGTGCTGAGGCTTCATTGATGCGCATGGTCGGATAGGTATCGGAACGAGAGAGTGGATCGAGGAGCAGGGCATCGCAGACCACGGATGTTTTTGCGTGAGTGGCACCGCAACCGATGTGCACGAGACCGCGATAGGAGGTGCGCCCACCATCCTTACTAATGGACTTGGACACAATGCGCGAAGTAGTCTGGGGAGCTTGATGAATCATTTTGGCTCCAGCATCCTGATGCTGTCCTGAACCGGCGTACGCGATAGAGAGGACTTCGCCACGTGCACCACGGCCAGCCAAATACACAGCCGGGTATTTCATAGTGACACCGGATCCGATATTGCAGTCTATCCATTCCATGGTCGCGTTTTCTTCGGCGCGAGCGCGTTTGGTGACGAGATTGTAGATATTTTTACTCCAGTTTTGCACCGTTGTATAGCGGACGCGGGCATTTTTTTTGACAAAAATTTCCACGACAGCCGAGTGGAGCGAGCTCGTGCGATAGATAGGAGCGGTACAACCCTCGACATAATGAACTGAGCTGCCTTCATCCGCGATGATAAGCGTGCGTTCGAATTGTCCAAAGGCTTCGGAGTTGATGCGGAAGTAAGCCTGAAGAGGGAGTTCCACGGTGACTCCTTTGGGCACATAGACGAAAGAACCGCCTGACCAGACCGCCGAATTGAGAGCCGCGAATTTATTGTCATGCGCCGGAATCAGCGTTCCGAAATATTCTCGGACGAGCTTGGGGTATTTGCGGACTGCGGTATCCATATCGCAGAAGATGACTCCCTTGGCAGAGAGTGTTTTTTCGATGCTCTCATAAACGACTTCACTTTCATACTGAGCGGAGACACCGGCCAGGAATTTTTTTTCGGCCTCAGGGACACCGATACGGTCATAGGTTTCTTTGATTTCGGGTGGAAGTTCATTCCATGTTTTGGACTGAGTATCAGTAGCACGAAGATAATAGGTGATGGCATCAAAATCAATAGGGGAGAGATCGGCACCCCAGGTAGGCAGGGGCGCTTCGATGAAGAGGCTATAGGCACGCAAGCGGAGATCGCGCATCCAGGGAGATTCTTTTTTGATGGCTGAGATTTCGGAAACAATTTCGGGGGAGAGTCCGAGTTTGGTTTGATTGACCGCACGTGGAGGCATAGCGAAACCATACTGGTACTCACCTACGGGTATGTTTTTGGTTGGCTTGTGCTTTGGCATGAGCATGGAGGCAGTTATGGAAGAAAATCAAAAACTTCTCTTTAAAAATCCACAAACCCGTTTTTTTCGATGGCTGCCGCGAGTGCTGAACCGCCGGAAGCAACGAGGCGACCGTCTTTAATGACGAGTATTTCATTAGGGTGCATGTATTTGAGCAGTTTGGCTGAATGGGTGATGAAGACGAGCGTACTTTCTTTTGGGAGGGATTGTTTCAGAAAAAGAGTGATAGTTTTGAGCGCATCTACGTCGACGCCGGTATCGATTTCGTCGAAGAGAACAAATTTTGGTTTGAGTAAAGCGATTTGGAGTGCCTCGAGCTTCTTTTTTTCTCCGCCAGAAAAACCATCATTGAGTGAACGCGAGAGGAGTTCTTCCTTGATATGGAGCGCCTTGGCTGCTTCCTGAATTTTCTGGTACATCACGATGACGTCGTATTTTTTTTCGAGGGCCACACGGAGGAGATCGCGAACGGAAATTCCAGCGAGCGTCAGTGGATTTTGAAAAGTCATGGTGATGCCGAGGAGGGCACGGGTATCGGGAGAAAGATTTTTGATATTTTTTCCTTTCCAGAGGAGTTTACTGGCACGGGAGAGGGTGAAATTCGGATGTCCCATAATTACGCTAGCCAGAGTCGACTTGCCGGAGCCATTGGGACCCAGTATGGCATATGTTTTTCCGGGCGTGAAAGAAAAAGAAATATCGTGGAGGATTTTCTTTTTGTCGACAGAAGCAGAGAGGTGTTCAATGGAGAGCATAGCGTGTGTACAATACAAATTTCATGAATAGGTGCATCGAAGAGAAGACGGACAGCGAATCCTCTTATTTGAGGGGAGGTGTCAGTAATTCAGCGAGCGTTATTTTGGCGAGAGTGGTTTCGATACTGTGTTCGAGGGTTTTCCAAATTTGATTGGTTTGGCAGTGAGTAAGTTTTGGGTAGGGGGAGGTTCGGGTCAGCTTGGGTGGAGAGAAATTTTTGAAACCACTGTCGAGGGCAGTCACGATATCCCAAACAGAAATATCAGCCGTATCTCGCGCGAGAGAATATCCACCACCTTGACCTTTGGCAGCCATGACAAGGCCGGCCTTGCGGAGGGACTGGAGGATTTTGTGAAGGTACTCTTCCGGCATATCTTCAGCCTTCGCGAGTTCGTGTACTGAAAATTCTCCGCCGTGTCTGGCAAGGGCAGCGACTGATCGAAGGCCGTA
>CAYOHD010000122.1:0-2944 GCA_964403705.1 uncultured Bdellovibrionales bacterium
AGTGCTCGAAGAAATTTCACCTCATGCGGACGTTTCGGGTGGGCAACGATTTCAATCTGACCATCCGGTACATGACGAACAAAACGATGGACATCATCAATCCAGTCTGCGCTCACCAAATAGTCTGAAGTTGGGAGAAGCTGTGCTCGCCAAAGAATACGGTTCAGACCATGCAATACGGACAAAATATTCTTCGCCGGATGCACGCGAATGTCACCCAGAATTCCTTGGGAACCGAAACGGATATACCCAATAGCATACTCTCCGGCTACCTGAAGAAACGAGGAGAAAAACAATGGAAAGAAATGCACATGCTCGTGAGAATTCATGCCATCCGGCAAGCGACCAAATTTCTCCCGGAAAATTTCTATCTGCGCCCTCCACTCCTCCTCTACCCGCTTTGGTGCCAAGTCGCCACGGAGTACATGCCAAATAAAGTTACCGAGACGCACAATAAGCGAATCTCCGTCGTGTGCACCCCGACCCAATAAACGAATCAATTCAAGATGAATATCAAGAGCGACTCCTGTTTCGCTGAGTGCCCGAGCATCCTCTGTGGAAACAAAACGAGCCAAAACAGCCACACGATCAACAACACCTTCCTTCGCCAAACGCAAAATCGGTAATGAAGCCTCTTGCACACCGTAATCATCAGCGACAATAATCAGTTTGTTTTTCATAACATTGCATTCAATATCCTCTTTCAGACAATCTACTCTTCACACTCCAAGATACCTCAACCACCCTTCATGCACATCACACAAACCAAGCGCATTTTCCAGCGACGACTCGGACCTGAATTCGTACACCCTCTTGCTTCAGGCGAAGAGCCTTTCCTTCTTCCCCACCACGATTATACGCCCCGACACGACCATCACTACGGATGACTCGATGACAAGGAACTTTCCAATCAGAATTTTTTTTCATCAAACTCCCAACAGCCCGAGCTGCTCCTGGAAAACCAGCCTTCTTCGCCACAGCTGCGTAAGAAAGCGTCGTACCCTGTGGGATACCCATCACAACTGAATGAACTGCTGCAGAGAAATTTTGTACCCCTTTTTGCATAGGCAATTTAAAAACCAACCTTTTGATTTCTATTGTACCAATCCCCTCCGTAAAAAGCCAAAGAGCCCCGAACGGACAGGGCTCTTCTCAGAAGGCTCTTCGGTAATGCTATTCTATTTCCCCTTCCCCAAACGCCGCCTTCAAATCAGCTCTTGCTTGATCCGTAGTCTTTTTAAAGGCGTCCAGAGCACTTTTCATCTCCGCCTGACGCTTCTCGGCAAGATCTTTGATGATAACCCCAAGTTTTTCTCCTTCCTGACGTTCTGATTGAAGTGTATTGCGAGCTGACTTCAACGAAGACTGAAACGTACTCCTCACTGTTTCGGCACTTTTCCCATCAGCACAATCCTTTTTGGCCTGACTCAGAGCCGTATCGACTATTGCCTCAAAAGTATCAATGCCTCCTGCGCGATTTTCTTTCTGCGTAGTCACAGCCGCGTCAACTGATTTGCGAAAAGTATCAATCGCCTGATCCACTGCTGCTCGCCTCGTCTCAGCAGCAGTCTCGATTGTCTTCTTGAATGCTACCACGGCTGCTTTTTTCTCATCAGTATCGGCAGCTGCTTCAAGTTTCTCATACCAAGCATTCCGCCGAGCGTCTTGTTCTTCACGTTTTTCGGTCAACATGTTATCTCTCGTGTCACGTTTTTCATCAAGATAATCCACTCGTTTCTTTTTCCGATCAGTGAATTGCCCCTTCCGTTCAGTGAGCTTGCTTTTCATATCTTCCATCCGGGCAGTAAAATTCTCACAGAACTTTTCCTGTCGATTAGCCTGACGCTCTTCCATTTTAGCAGAACGGTCAGCCTGACGCTCTTCCATGTTTTCCTGGCGCATATTCTGACGCTCCTCCATTTTTGCTTCACGAGCAGCCTGACGCTCTTCATTGTTCAGCATAGCAGCCGAAACGGTATACGGTACCGCTATGGCAAATACCCCAACAATAACTTTGGTAAAATTAGAGACTGTTTTCATCATAAAATTGACTTACTTCATTAAGTGAGGACCCTTCATCTTCGATAATGGATGATTCGCCGGATATTTCGTTGGCAAGTACGGAGTTGTCAATCTCCGCCTCCCCACTGATATCAAGCACGATAGCATCAATGGTAGCCGGCTTACGCGTATCAGGAAGCGGCGCATCCTGAGCATCCTCCGAGAGTCCCGGACGCACTGGTTGTCCATTCTGAGGCACAACAGTCAGAGGTTGTCCTGGGTTCGGCGAAGGCGACATATCCGACATTTGTTGCACGAGTACGAACCCGAACACAACTATAACCGCGACCACGAGAGTGACACCGATAATTTTTTTGGCATCCATAAAAATTTTATCTTGATTTTATTATTGTATAAGAAACCGAGTCCGAAAAAGAAAGCTTCGACCTTCTTTCTGTGCTTCGAACCTATCAAGCATCAGTATACTCGAAAAAATGTATTTTTGCACATTCAAAACGACACAAAATAACGGGTATTCACCCGATTTTACCGGCACTCGTTCGGAAACGAAGGCAAGTTTTCGTTTCACTTACTCCGTTTGGTAATAAAAAGAACAAAATTCCAATTCGCTACGTGAAGGAAAAGATCAACACGAATACAATTATCCCTCCTATTCTTGCCCGCGCTTCGCTTCAAGCGCTCGAATTTCATCACGCAACAAAGCGGCTGTTTCAAAATCAAGTGCCTTGACCGCCTGTTTCATCTCCTTTTCTTTCAGACGAATAAGCTTGGCTGGATCCTTGGAAAAAACTTTTTCATCCAACGAAAGATTCGCTCGGACTGCCTTCTCATGCTCGCTTTCCAGGTGCTCCGTAATATCATGAATCGTCTTCTTGATGGTTTCGGGAGTCATGCCATGCAAAGCATTGTACTCTGTCTGTAT
>CAYOHD010000123.1:0-2878 GCA_964403705.1 uncultured Bdellovibrionales bacterium
GTACAGCATCGTCTTAATTTGTTGGTACGAAAGGTATTTTCTTTGTATGATCGTCAGATATTTGCCCCATCCGAGTGGCCGCTTGCTGCACGGCTCTTAATCTGTTTGACGATTTCTTTTCCCTTGGCAACAGAAAATTACGGGAGTCGTGGATATCGATATGGTCTCTTTGAGGCTGGGCATGTAGCACAAAATATGTTGTTAGCTGGGATGGAAATGAAGAAGAGATTAATTTCTGTCGAGGGAATTCGTGAGGAGGAAATAGAACGGACAATTGGTTTGAATACCAGCGAAGAAAGAGTGCTCTCGGCGTGGTGTTTATAAGTTGATGATAGGTTGTTGCGTTATGAAAATGTTTTCGTCGAGATTTTTTGGAAAGCAGGGTGATATTTCTTTGCAAGAATACGAAGAAGACATTACCCGCATGAGAATGTCTGACGGCTGGAAATTACCGCTTGGCTTGGGAGATCGCGCACAGCTTTTTTTTCTAGGTATCATCATGAAGTTTTCTTGGTTTGCTGATTCTTTGTATATACGACACGCTGCTTCCTGGAGTCCGGCTTATTCGGTTTTGATAGCTTTTCTCCAAAAGAAGGGTATTATCGATACCGCGCAGGAAGACGCTACGTATCAGGAGGGGTATTTTTTGTATCGTTTTCGTAAAAGTGTTATCACGAAAAACGAGCAGTATCTCTTTCGTGGTCAAGGTATTGATCAGGACAGAGCCACTGCTTTTTCTAAAGGGTTGGGAGAGATTATCGAAAGGATACTTTCCGGAGTTTTGGATCAGAATAGGAACATTATACATGCTTCGCCTCGAGAGATGCTGCGAAAAAAATACCCTATAGTATATCCTCCTCGGTACCACCGTTTTCTTCCCGTTCAGCTTGAGCGTTATCGAGAGCTCCATCGAGACTTGGAACATGCTCTTGATTGGGTGTGGGGTAAAAATATGATTACGCGAAAAAAAACAGCCATTCCTCAACAGATGACCTCTTGGTTTAAATATGGGAATAACTTTCAAGAAATACTGGTGTATCCGACATCGAACGGAGCGGCTGGTTATTTTTCAGAAGAAGGAGCTATTTTACGAGGCATATTAGAAGTCATTGAACGGGATGCTTTCTTGGTACATTGGCTGACTCAGACGGCGCCTCGGGTAGTGATTCATCATACCTTGCCAGAGGGTATTCAATCGATGCTGTATGAATTTGAGACGCGTGGTATCTCGCTGTTTGTGCTTGATATTAATGCTCTTATGTTTCCTTCGGTCTGTATCGTAGCCCTGAATGAGCAAGGTGGAGTGCCGAAGGTTTTAGTGAGTGCTGCCGCTGATATCACCTTTCAAGCGGCGGTTCAGAAAGCTCTTCTAGAAATGAGAATGCTTTCGGTAAAACTCTTTCAGAGACAGGAATGGAAAGAAGATGCTGTCTGGGATAAGGTTGAGCCCTTCGTGTCAGATTTGAATCGGACGACTCGTCCCCGGTACTGGCAGGGGAAAGAAAGAATAGAGCAAATTCGTTGGTTTATCGGAGGAGAAAGTATTGCCTATGATGACGCGTGTCAGTATGATCAGAAATGCGACAAGGACGATGTTTCTCGGCTTCGGGTATGTCTGGATGTACTGAAACAAAAAGGACAGGGATATTATCCGGTTGTATATCGGCCGAAGAATACTCTGCAGGAAAAGATCGGTTTTTTTGTGGTGCAGGTTTATATTCCAAAGGCATTTCCTTTGTATTTAGTTGAATATCTCGGGACATTTGACAGTAAGCGTTTGCAAGAATTTGCTGAATCAAAAGGGCGGGCTGAGTGGCAGCTCAATCCTTGTCCGCATGCATTTTCGTAGTCCCTTGGTAATTTGGTAGAACAGATATATACTAATAAAAAGCAATAGGCTGGGTTGGGTTTACGTGGGAATAAATAAATGCGAAACATATGATTCATCGGATAGGAAAAAAAACCTTTTTCTTTTTTGGAGTCATAGTAGCGAGTGTGACGGGCTTTTTGGGAGGAGTGTTTCGTGGGCATTTTTCAAAGAGTGAGTCTTTGATTGCTCCTGTGACCGATTATGAATCATTAAGTGTGATTCCTTGGGCGCGAGCCGATGGACCTCCTGTTGGTGGATGTTTTCCGGCCGGTTCTCGTGTGAGTACACCAGTTGGAGATAAGCCAATAGAGTCGTTAGTCGTTGGTGATTTGGTATATGGATTTAATGTGGATACCGGGGAGAGGGTGGTAGCACCGGTAGTGAAGACCTTTCAACACACATGGGACGAAGTACACGATCGTTCTCCTCTTTTAGTTTTTAAACACGAGAGCGGGGTATTCACAGTGACGAAAAATCATTGGGTCTATCGAGTCAATGACAGAAATGATGAATACGCGAATTTCGATCGGGCTGGTTTATTTGAGGTCGGAGACGTCTTAGTGCTGGAGGATGGCACCACATCAGTGATCACCAAGATTGAACAGGGTCCAGAATATGATTTTGTGTATAATCTGACCGTAGAGGGCGTGCACACATATTTCGCGGATGGAGTGCGTGTACATAATCGCAATGGTTTGTTTTTTATTCCAACTGCCTCAGCTGATGACGATGATGGTGGCGGTGGTGGCGGCGGCGGTGCCGATGCTGGTGGTGCTGGGGGTGCCGATGCTGGTGGTGGCGCTGGGGGTTGTGGTGGGGGTTGTGGTGGTTCTGATTCGTGTGATGATATAGGCGGTGCCTGTGGGGGAGTTGGGGGTGATAAATAATAGGAGTGACAGAGCTTTTAACCGAGATACTATCTGTCGAAAAATTGAAACATGAAGACTGAAGAAGGACATAAAATATAAAAAGGAGGGAAGTATGCCAATCCATCTACAAGGAGGAATA
>CAYOHD010000124.1:0-2861 GCA_964403705.1 uncultured Bdellovibrionales bacterium
GTTTTCCCCTGATCGTACGGAAGACTTTGTACAAAGGCGGCAACAAGTTCTACGAGTTGATTTTCACTCAGCTTATTCTGTTCTCCAAGTTTTTGAATTCCATGGGCAATATCAGTAAGAGTTGTGTCACCAGGAACTGGGGAAAGAAAAAGCGTATTCAATTTCGCCCACCATACAGCGTCCTTTTGTCCTCCGTCTCCTAAGAGTGGCACACCTGTTGGAAGAGATGTATAAAACTCATAATATGACTCGTAGAGTGTCGTCTCAAGAACATAGGTCTTCCCTTGATACTTCCAAGTGAAATTCTTTCTCTGTGGGGTATCAGGCATCGGAAGTCTCAACACCTTTGCCTCTTCTGCGCGAAACAAATTTCCCACGCTTGACTGATTCTGCTCGGCAATCTGCGATATCACTCGAACGATTCTCGTACCAACGAACATGAGACAGCCAAAAGAAGTGAGTAGTAACAACATCTTGATACTACCCATGCCTCGCATATATCCCAATCGGGTTCCCCGAAAAAACATGCCCATTTTTCTCACATGCCACCCACTGATTAAAAAACAGCGATTATGGACGCGTCACCAAAAGCTTTCCATTGACACTCTCCACTGAATTTTTCTCCCCCATTCTCTCGAAAGACAATTCATCAAACACTAATTTTATTTTCAGTTTTCCCTGATTTTTCTCAAAGGTCATATCCTGGAGGCCAGCCATCTTTCGTTCATACGATGGCAGTGTTGTATCTTCCGAAACCTGTTGTGCGGGCGCATACTGGGCCAAAAGTTCCTGTGATTTCTCCGCGAGGTCTATCGCGACTATCATTTTTCCTCCCTGATCCTTCACCTGCAATATTCCGTTCTCGAGTACAAAACTTTCTTCCCCCTCACCAGATATGCAGGTAGTAGTGTGGCAAGTGAATTGGTACAGCCGAGAGAAACCTCTGATATCGAGTACGTCTTCATACTCGATCTGAAACACATACCGTTTAGTATCTGCATCCATCTGATCAGGTGCCAAAGAATACTCCTGCTCCGCAGCATACCCGACACCAAGCAAAGCAAATGCCTGCTCAGGATTCAATCCTTCCAGAGGAATACCAAGTCGCATACCTGCCACATCAAGTCCTCGAATATCCCAGAGATACTGCACAACAGATCTTATATGATACACCTCTTCTTTCGAGACCAAATCCTGATGCTCCTGACTCACAACACCATCAATCAGAATCCTATTTTTCGTCAGCAAGAGCTCCAACTGATGTATCTGACTGGTTCGTGCGGCTGAAAAGACACTCAGTGGACCAAAAGAAAATACAAAGATACTGATTGCTGTGACAAAAAAGAGGAGACGAATATCATCGCGTTTTTTCGTCAGATTAAAAAGAGCAACCCCGATTAACCAGACGCCAAACATGGCCATACCTCCCCGATTCGCGGTCCATCCATATTCTGAGGCACGGACAACAACCGCGCCAAGAAGCAATACTGCTAAAGGAATCAGTGTGACAGAGAATATTTTTGCCATCGGCCGAATCCACAATGATTGGTCTCTGCGTGGGAAAAGAAGAAAACACGTCGCGATTCCCAGTAAAGCGTACCAGAAGACCAAAACCGATACCGTCCCCTTAGGCCATTCCCCCACAAGAAGTATTTTTCCTCCGTAAACATACAAGATACTCCCGTAGAGTATGAGTAACGGGACCAAGACATACTTTGAAAAAACCTCAAACACGTATGGATATTCACCCATCACCTCCAGGTGGTCAAATTGTTTAGGAATACCCGCTAAGAAAACAATCGAGCTCACGAGTCCAACAATCAGTAACCATATCCGGAAATACCACTCCGACTGTATCTGCCAATCAAAAAGCAACTGCATACTCGCCAAAGATATCGCAATGCCCACAAACAATGTCCCAGTAGAAATGGCCGTAAACAGAAACCTTCTCATGAGTTGTCGATTATACTGCCAAAATCCATTCACTTGTTGATGCAAGAAATAGGGTGCTGAAAATACCACAATGACACTGACCATAAGAAGGAGAAATATTTGAGCTACATCAATGATCCTCATCATCTCAAATACTCTCGGGAGAAACCAAAAATATACTTCTGCAAAAATAACATACAAGAGTCTCACAACCACTGATCCCCTTCCGAGCCGCAGAGCAAACAAGTACCCTGCCAATCCAACAAAAAAACTCACTCCGCATACGACCGCGAGGGTTTCGGTCCATGCTGGGGCCGAACCATTGACGGCATGTACTGCTAACCCGGTTGCCAAAAACGCGAACAAGACTACAACGGGAAATCGAGCGATAACTCCCCGAATGATGTCAACACTTAATCGAAGAAATACGAGATTCATGTTTCTGTGGTTATCTATTAATTCCCTTTTAATTATACTCCTGAATTAAATATATGCACCACACAGACAAAAAGAGGGCAGGACCTGTGTCCTGCCCTCCATTGAATCATTTCGGTGACTACACTTTCTTTGCTACTGGCTTCTTTTTAGCCACTTTCTTTTCAACTCCTTCTTCCTTTTTTGTCGCTTTCTTCGC
This sequence comes from uncultured Bdellovibrionales bacterium, assembly GCA_964403705.1. Taxonomy (GTDB): domain Bacteria; phylum Patescibacteriota; class Minisyncoccia; order Moranbacterales; family UBA1568; genus JAGOSP01. The sequence goes on from CAYOHD010000124.1 coordinate 2,567, forward strand.
TATTTTGATATCCGATACGATGCTCTGTATCGCTTCCTGTACAGTTTCGGTATTACTCTGTTTCTTCGGTGACTTACTTTCAAGAGCTACTCCTACATTTTGTGTGCTCAGGATACGCAAGATCTGATCTACCTTAGCGCTGACATCATCCAATTGTCTCTTCAGACCATCAATACGCTTATCTTCCATCAGCGGCTTTGACTGAGCAAAAGATGAGGTTCGTTCCTGTCGAACAAAACGCGATTCACCTCCTCGATTATCCCGCCGACCGCGAGTATCTGGAGCTGAACCTCCC
>CAYOHD010000125.1:0-2827 GCA_964403705.1 uncultured Bdellovibrionales bacterium
CAGGAGATATTAATCCAGAAGAGCGGAGCAATGCGAGCTCTTGTATCTCGGTGTCTTCGGGGAAGGGTGTTTGATTTGCTTTGCTTGAGGACCGGCGATTATGGGGGCGTCTCCAGAAGCGAAGGTGTTGCCAGAGAGTAGGTGGCGTGATATGTGGTTGATCTGCGTCAGAGGGCTCCTCACGGGTTTCTGTTGGTTTCCCAAGACATGGAGGATGGGGCGTGTTGCAGGGATGACCCGAGTCCTCAAGATTTCTGAGCTCATAAGTCGTATTCCAGTCCGTGTCTAGGGTACCACCACTTCGACAGCGAATCTCGATCGTCTGAGTTCTCTCTGAGAGAGGATCAAGGAGTTCGAGCGTGAAGCGATACAGAGTTGATTGCCTGAGAGCTGCTCTTCGTACATGGCTCCAGAGTGCTTCACACACTGGATGTTGTGGATTGTGCGGCACTAAAAGGAGGAGTGGAGGGAGAATCTCTGTGGTGTAGGACTCGAGATTCTGAATATTTGTAGGCGTATCTTGCATCAGGAGTTCCTTTCGGGAGTTGGTATTCATTTCATCGACGGTTGTTAATCAACTGCCTCGAGCATAGTGGAAAATTTATGGTCTGTAAATGCAAGTCAAGGTATTTGAGGTATAAAAAACACCTCTTTTATGACAAGTCGCAAAGAGGTGTTTTTTTGTATCGCTCCTCGTGAGCAGTTAGGCATTGAGGAGCACAATGAGAATCACGGTGAGACAGAAGCCAAAAAGAGCGCCCGCGATTACTTCACTCGTACGATGACCGACGCGCTCTTTGAGGTGTGGAAATTTGCTTTCGTCTATTTCTCCGCGGAGCTGATCGACCAGCATATTGAGATATCGCCCTTGATCACCGAGTATCATGCGGATACGGAGAGCATCATCGATGATGATAAACGCAAGACCAACTGTGACCGCGAAGGCGCCTGAATTCATACCTTCGAAGTAGCCGATAGAAGTGAGGAGTGAGACCGCAAAGGCAGTGTGAGCGCTTGGCATGTGACCGTGAGTGAAAATATATTCTGGTTTCCAACCATGGCGCATGGTGAAAAAAACGAACTTAGTGACTTGCGAAAAAAGACCGACAAAGATCGGGAGGAGAAAAACAAGGTGTGTTTGGATAAATTCCATACAGATGTTCTTGAAATAAGAGGTGTTTATTTTTTGATTATAGCATGATTTTTCTGGAGTCATTATCGATGCCGTCCAACTCTTTTGAGGTGACGAGATGCTATGATTACGAGGGATTAGCGGCTGCAGGGAAGTGGTGTAGGGGATTGTGGAATCGGTACAAACAATCTATAATACGGAGAGATAAACAATAATACACGGTATGAGTATGGGAACTATTGGACTTATTGGGATTGTCGTTGCTGGAGTGGCTGTTTTTGCAGTTTTTGCCTATAATGGGCTTGTTTCGTTAAAAAATCGTACTGAGGAAGCGTGGAGTGATATCGATGTGCAGATGAAACGTCGTTATGACCTCATCCCAAATCTGGTGAATACAGTGAAGGGATATGCGACACATGAACAGACAGCGTTTGAAAAGGTGACTGAGGCACGGGCTCGCGCTATGGGAGCCACGGGCGTATCAGATAAGGGTGAGGCTGAAAACATGTTGACCGGAGCCCTGAAGTCTGTCTTTGCGATTGCTGAGGCCTATCCGGATCTTAAGGCAAACACTAACTTTCTTGAATTGCAACAGGAGCTCTCAGATACCGAAAACAAGATTCAGGCCGCTCGTCGTTTCTACAATGGCAATGTTCGTGATTTGAACACGAAGATTGAGACATTTCCTTCCAATATTGTCGCCGGAATGTTTGCTTTCACAAAGAGAGAATTTTTTGAGCTTGATGAAAGTGAGGCAGCAGCCAAGCAGCCGGTCGCGGTTCAGTTCTAAGTTTGTTCTCCAATAAATACAAAAAAAGAAAAAACGATTATGAGAAATTTTTCCAAAATGATTGGCATGTTGTCGATTGTCAGCGTGGTCTTAATTGCAATCCTTTTTGTTTTTGATGTGGTGCAGGCCGAAGAAATGCGTGATATGTTGCAAAAGATACTACTTGCTCTCGCCCTGGTAGCATTGGGAGGGTTTGGGATATCTGTTTTGACTCAGTCATCCAAGTAAAAATTTGGTCATGAGAGTGAGTATCAAAGTCCGGGTCTTGAGAAAGACTCGGTTTTTGTTTGAGAGAGATGCTAAGGGGAAATAATTGTGATGTATACTCAGTATGAGTGAGGTGTAACTCTTGTGTGTGATCTATGAAAAAACAGAAAGATTCTTTGAGCTTGATGAGTAGGGGCGCGCTTTTTTTGTGCGTGTGTACTTTGCTGGTTGTTATTGCGCATACTGCTCGCGCAGAAACTCTCAATCGATCCTATGTATATGATCGTATCGAATATCAGTTTGGAGTGAAGCGTGACACGACCGTTCAGGTGAAAGAAATACAGACATACCGATTTGAAGGGGAATATCACCAGGGAAATCGAAGTATTCCTCTGAGGGGTGTGGATATGATTGATGCTGTATCAGTGAGAGATGTTGATACTGGTCGGTCTCTTGTATATACCGCTTCTCGTCTTGATAAGACTCATCCGAGTAGCTACGGGCAATATACCACCTATCGCGAGAATGGAAAGTTCGTCATCGAATGGTATTATGATGCTCGCGATACAACCCATACTTGGACGCTTCAGTATACCTTACATGGCGCGATCAGTTTTTTGAATGAGAAGGATGAGCTCTATTGGAATTTGTTTACGGAATATCAGGTACCAGTGAAGGAGGTGCGAGCATTAGTTATC
>CAYOHD010000126.1:0-2745 GCA_964403705.1 uncultured Bdellovibrionales bacterium
GAACTTGGTTGTAAAGTGGTGCTTATCGTAGGAGATTTTACGGGTCAGATCGGAGATACCAGCGATAAAGAGAGTGAGCGCCCGATGCTTGAGTCTGACCTCATCAAAGAAAACATGCGGACGTATACGAGTCAGTTGGGCATGTTAATCGATCTTTCCAAAGCGGAAATGCATTCGAATTCAGAATGGCTTGAGCCCCTTGGGTTTGACGATGTTGGCGCTGAAGCGGAGCATTTCTCCGTTGCTGAATTTATTGCTCGTGAGAATATCAAGAAACGTCTTGATGAAGGGAAGCGCGTCTCGCTTCGTGAAATGCTCTACCCACTCATGCAGGGATACGACAGTGTGGCCGTCCATGCTGATGTTGAGCTTGGGGGGACGGATCAGCGTTTTAACCTGTTGGCTGGACGGAGACTCCAAGAAGCGCATGGACAGGCAGCACAGAGTATTCTGATGACTGATCTGATGTTGGGAACCGATGGGCGCAAGATGAGCTCGAGCTGGGGGAATACGATTAATTTGCTCGACACACCGAACAATATGTTTGGGAAAGTGATGAGTATTGCTGACCCAATGATTGTTCCTTACTTGATTCATTGCACGCGAGTACCGCTCGCTGAGGTGGAAGTGATTGAGGCCAAGCTGTTTGATGGAGGGCTCAATCCTCGTGATGCTAAGCTTCGTCTCGCCAAGGAAATTGTCACACTCTATCACGGTACCGAGGAAGGAGCGAGGGCGGAGAAGTATTTTGTGGACACTATTTCAGAGAAGAAGATTCCAGAAGATATCCCGGTCACTTCGGTCAACGCGGAACAGGAGACGATAGTGGACGTGTTGGTTCGCATGCAATTGGCAACCAGCAAAAGCGACGCGTGGAGAAAAATTGAACAAGGAGGGGTTTCGATTGATGGAGAAAAAATATCTGAGAAAGATATCCATCTGGACAAAACCAAACATCATAATAAAGCGTTGAAAGTGGGGAAACATGGTTTCGTGAGATTACAGTTTTCGTGATAGATTGAAAGAAAGAATGTCTATGCCACAAGCAAAGATCGCCACTCTTCTTGGAGAAGGAAAGAAAGAACTCGAAAGTATCAAAGACGCGAGTACTCTTTTGACATGGGAGACTAAGTATCTCGGTCGGAAAAGTGAGCTCAATGAGATTCTCAAGGGCTTGAAAGATTTGTCTCCGGAAGAGAAACGTCTCGTGGGTCCGGCCGCGCAGCATGCTCGGGAGACGCTTACTACTTTGCATCAGGAAGCTGCCAAACGGATTGAGCGTGAAGGAGTGGATTGGGATAAAGAGTGGATTGATGTGACCGCACCAGGCGAGCGTATTCCCTCTGGGCATTTGCATCCGATTACTCTGCTTGAGAATGAAATCGCGGATATTTTTGCGTCACTTGGTTTTGGCGTGTGGGATGGACCGGAGCTAGAAATGGAACAGAACAATTTTGACTCTTTGAACTTTCCAAAAGATCATCCGGCACGTGATATGCAGGATACCTTCTGGGTGAAACAGGATAAGCATTGGCAGCATACCTATCTTCCGCGCACGCATACTTCGACGGTTCAGGTGCGCTATATGCAGGAACACAAACCACCAATTCGCATTATTGTTCCGGGACGCATTTTTAGAAATGAGGCAACTGATGCATCGCATGAGCATACCTTCCATCAATTCGAATGTCTCATGGTAGATGAACCTGGCAAGGTCACTGTGGCGACTTTTAAATATGTAGCTGAGACTTTCTTCAGTCGTTTTTTTGGAAAGAAAATCGATATTCGTCTCCGACCAAGTTATTTCCCATTTACCGAACCATCATTTGAATTCGATATTTCCTGCGTGTTGTGTGAGCGGAAAGGTTGCTCGGTCTGCCAGCAGACGGGCTGGCTCGAAATCGGTGGCGCTGGTATGGTGAATCAGAAAGTATTTGAATCAGTTGGGTACAAGCGGGGTGCCTATCAGGGTTTCGCGTGGGGATTTGGTTTAACTCGATTGGCTATGATGAAATACAAGATTACCGATATTCGATTGTTCATGTCAGGCGACCTCCGATTCCTGAAACAATTTTAGTATGAAATATTCCTACCACTGGTTGAAAGAATTATCTGGTACCAAGAAGCCTGCCGATCGGGTGGCTGATTTGCTCATGCGACATGCCTTCGAAGTGGAGACTGTGGAGAGTTACTCACATCACTTGGAGAATATTTTTACAGGAGAAGTGCTTTCGGTAGCTCCTCATCCTGATGCTGATCGATTACGAGTGGCTCAGGTTGAGATTGGCAAATACATGGTTCACCAGATAGTGTGCGGAGCTCCTAACTTGGAGGCGGGACAGAAAGTAGCGGTGGCTCTTCTGGGCGCTGTCCTCCCAAGTGGAGTGGCTATCAAAGAATCTGAGATTCGTGGCGTGAAGTCAGAGGGGATGTTGTGTTCTGAAAAAGAACTCGGTCTCTCGGAAAATCACGAAGGGATTGCCGTCTTTCACGAAGAGGCTCCAATCGGGGCAGAGTTTGCCAAGTACATCGGTTTGCAGGATACGATTCTTGATGTGAAAATTTTGGCTGATCGTGGGTCAGATGCTCTGTCATACGAGGGATTGGCGCGTGAAATTGCAGCCTTGGATGGGCATGCACCGCAGTTTACCGAGGTGCGTGCCAAGCCGCTTCGGATTCCAGCGTACAATCGTGCTCCCAAAATACATATTCTCGACAAGAAAGAATGCCGTCGCTATGTCGGAT
>CAYOHD010000127.1:0-2670 GCA_964403705.1 uncultured Bdellovibrionales bacterium
CTGGTCGCCTTTCTTAATCTTCATAATATTCCTCACTACTTAAGCTTCTTTAGTTGCGTTCATCATTCGTACTTCTTTCACTCCATTCGCTTTGATAGTCTCAAGAAATATTTCTCAAAGCTATCAAAGCCAACGCAGTTGTGGAAGTATATTTTAGAGTACCTCTGGTGCCAACGAAATAATCTTGGCAAATCCCTTCTCGCGAAGTTCACGCGCTACCGGACCAAAAATACGAGTTCCTTTTGGTTCTTGACCGGTACCCTCCAAGATAACTGCTGCGTTCTCATCAAAGCGAATATAGGAGTTATCCTTGCGTCGGTATGATTTCACCTGACGAACGATAACGGCTTTCACTTTGTCTCCTTTTTTCACCGCGCCTCTTGGCTCAGCTGACTTCACGGCTGCGACAATAATATCACCCACGCTGGCATAGCGACGTCTGGTTCCACCAAGCACCTTGAAACACTCGATGGTCTTTGCGCCACTGTTATCAGCTACTCTTAATCTGGTTTCCGCTTGAATCATAATCCTACCTCACTTCCGTCTAAATTAGTCAGCTATCACAATAAAACACTTATCCTTGCTCATCGGACGACACCCCCGAAACCAGACCTTGTCTCCGACTCGATAGGTGTTTTCCGCATCATGCACCTTGAAACGCTCTGTCGAAACATACTGTTTCTTGTATTTTGGGTGTGTTTTCAGTGTTTCCACGGCAACCACAATGGTCTTATCCATCGCGTCGCTTACCACGATACCCTGAAATTTCGGTGCCTTATTTACTTGTGTCATCTTATTTTCCATATGAAACGATAAATGCAATTCTAACAATGTTCTCACGCTTAGTCAAGCTTTGTTTCGCTCTCACCAAACAGTGTCTTCAAACGGGCGATATCTTTCTTTGCCAGACGGAGAGCATGGTGCTTTGTTTCTTCACGAGTCGCGATTTTAAAGCGCAGTTCGCGTGCTTGTTGTGCAAGCTCGTGGAGAAGCTTTTTCTGTTCACCCTCAGTTTTTTCTCGGAGTTCCTTCGTTTTCATAACTTCATTCTAGAGTGATGATGAATGCCGCTCGACAAACTTTGTCTTCACTGCCAATTTATGTGCTGCCAAACGCATGGCTTCGACTGCTGCTGTCTTTGGAATGCCATCGAGTTCAAACAAGACTCGCCCGGCACGAACTTTGGCTGCAAAATGATCCACACTTCCTTTTCCCTTTCCCATCGGTGTCTGCTCACCCTTCTTGGTAATCGGCTTATCCGGGAAAATACGAATCCAAACTTTTCCACCGCGTTGGATTGACCGGGTCATTGCTCGACGAGCTGCCTCAATCTGACGAGCAGAAATCAGCCCTTCTTCGAGCGTCTTCAAACCGTAGCTTCCAAAGCTCACTTTCGTACCACGAGTTGCCGGACTTCCCGACCACCCGCCACGTTGGACCTTTCGATGCTTGACTTTTCGAGGCATTGTTAGCATAGATGTACTTCCTATTCTGTGAATTGTTCTTCAAATTTTTCACCCTTGTAAATCCAGACCTTGATTCCGATGACTCCATAAGTCGTATTCGCTTCCACTCGTGCAAAATCGATATCGGCACGCAGTGTATGAAGCGGAATCTTTCCTTTGGAGAGCCATTCTCGACGACGCATCTCCGCGCCACCCAAACGACCAGAAATCTCAATCTTCACACCAAGGATATCTTTATTTTGGGTCACCTGATCAATCATGCCCTTGAGCGCCCGTCGAAACGGAATACGCTTTTCAAGCTGTTCAGCAATCTGCTGACCGACCAATGACGCACTCTCCTCAAATCGCTTCACTTCCTTCACCTCTACCTTCAAATCCGTTTTCTTCCCACGAAAGAAGTGGTTCTTCACGACACGAGCCAAATCCTCAATGCCAGTCCCTCCGCGACCAATCAAAACTCCCGGACGTGATGTCTCAATAATCACCTTGATAGTCGCTGCCGAACGTTCCACCTGGACACTCGCGATAGCAGCCTGCTTCCATTTTTTCATGATGAAATCGTGCATCTCCACGTCTGAGCGCAACTGTGTCTTAAACAATTTCGGATTAGCGAACCAGCGAGACTGCCAGTCAGCTGTAATACCGAGACGAATTCCGATTGGATTGGTTTTGTGACCCATAGTGATTCTCTCTATTTAAGAAGCCTTTCGCTGAAATACCTTTTTGACAGAACGCAGAGCCGCCTTTGGCTTTGCCTCTTTCTTCCGATCATCGACGATACCCGTTTTTTTCTTTTCTTCTTTTACAGCAATTTCTTCTGTGGCTGCCGCATCCTTGATAGTCACAATTTCTGATTTTGTGTTCACTTCAGTTCGATTCTTCCCTTCCTCTCGTTCCTCCAATATCACTTTGACATTTGTGGAACGCTTGAGAATCGGCATCGAACGACCAAATGCCCGTGGCTCAAACCGCTTCATCCGAAGACCATCACCCACACACACCTGTGCCACGTAGAGGTTATTCTCATCCAAGCCAAAATTATTCTTGGCATTCGCAATCGCGCTTTTCAGAAGATCAAGCATCGGATCCGAAGAACGCTTCAGTTGCTTGGAAAGCTGAATAAGAGCCGCGTTCGCTGAAAGACCGACAATCGTATGGCTGACGAGTCGCACCTTGCGGGGAGCTATCCGGAGATTTTTGAGTG
>CAYOHD010000128.1:0-2648 GCA_964403705.1 uncultured Bdellovibrionales bacterium
TGATCAGGCCGACGATGGTCACTGTATCCCGTTTCTGTTCGATATGTTGTCACCTCGATAATGTCGTATTCGTATTGAAGCGGCGTGAGTGGATGAAAACGTTTCACTTTGACACCGACAGTGCCAAAAGTATTTTCATAGACATGGTCAGGGAAAAGAGCCTGTATCTGTTCGGGCCGTGCATTGGTCGTGATATCCCAATCTTTTGGCACGCGCTTGAGAAGAAGATCACGGACACAGCCACCAACTATATGCGCTTCAAAACCAGCTTTCTTGAGACTCTCAAGTGTTTGGATGACTGGAAGGGGAAGGGAATATTCCATAGACGCATGAAAAACAAAATCAGAAAGAGAGTGTGTAATTGGCCTCAAAAGAAAGCAGAAAAGAGGCGCTTAGAGGCTACGTCGTTTCTCTTCTTCTTTGTAGCAGATCAAAGTATCACCTACCTGAATCTTGAGAGAGCCATCAAACACGACGCCACATTCATTGCCTTGTCCGACTTCATCGGCATTTTCTTTATTACGTTGGAGATTGCCCATGGTGCCTTGCCCAAGAATTTCATCGCCACGTTTGATTTCCAAGAGAGAGCCGCGCACTATTTTTCCTTCAGAAACTCGACCGCCGACAATCATATCGCGTTTTCCGGTCTTAAAGACCGCGAGCACTGAAAGACGACCAAAATCCGTGCGAATGGTTTCGGGGGGGAGCAGCGCGGACATGTGGTTTTTAACCGCCTCAACAAGTTTGTAAATGATATTGAACGTTTCAACTTTGACATGAGCGTTCTCGGCCATGCGTTTGGCAACGGCGGTTGGTTCGACATTGAATCCGAGTATCATAGCTCCAGCACTTTCAGCCAGTTTGACATCACTTTCGGTAATGGCACCAACGGCGGAATTTATTGTTTCAAGCATGATTTCTTCGTTCCCAATACCAGAAAGAATTTGCTCGAGAGCCTCAACTGATCCCTGCACGTCTGCCTTGATAATCACTCGAAACTGTTTGACACTCTCAGTTTCTTCAGTGCGTATTTTCTTGAGTGAGCCGTGTTCACTTTGTTCTTGTGACTTGAGACGGGCGAGGGCTTTGCTGCTGACGACCTGAACAATGTCATTGACGGCTGGAGGGTCATTGAATCCAAAGAGTGTCGCAGGAACCGATGGGAGGGCGGTTGTCAGGCTGCGTCCGGCGAAATCTTCGATACGACGGATGCGTCCAAACGTACCTCCAGCGATGATATCTTGACCTACTTTGAGGGTGCCGGTACGAATCAGTACAGTGGCCACGGGACCTTTCTGTGGGTCAAGATTGGACTCAAGAACAACCGCGAGACCATCGCGTTTTTGATTGGCACGGAAATCCTCAACTTCTGCCACGAGCAAGATGCTCTCAAGGAGTTTGTCGATCCCGATATTGTTTTTGGCACTGACGTAGTTGCAGATAACGTCACCACCCCAATCTTCAAAAAGGATGCCATACTCAGCCAGTTCCTGTTTGACTCGATCGGGTTTTGCCTCTGGTTTATCGATTTTGTTGATAGCCACAATGACAGGGATCTTCTTCTCTTTGATAAATTCAATCACCTCTTTGGTTTGCGGGCGGACACCATCTTCAGCCGAGACAACTAAAATAGCGATATCCGCGATGGAGATGCCACGCTTGCGCATACCAGAGAATGCTTCATGACCAGGCGTGTCGATAAAGGTAATCATTTTCCCGTGCTTTTTCACCTGATAGGCGCTGATACACTGGGTGATGCCGCCCGCTTCCCCGGTGGCGACGCTGGTTTTGCGAATGGTATCGAGAAGAGTGGTTTTTCCGTGATCGACGTGACCGAGAATGGTGACGACTGGTGCGCGAGGAGCAAGTGGCTCTTCGCCTTTTTGTTCAGCGGCGAGAATCTCTGGAAGATTTTCGAGAGTGATTTTTCCTTCGAGTTCTGCCTCTTCTGGCTTGGTTTCAAATCCAAGGTCGGAAGCGATGACACTTGCGGTATCAAAATCAATTTCTTCATTGATGGTGGCAATGATGCCATTTTTCATGAGTTCGGTGATGACGGAAGATACCGGAACATGCAGCAAATCTGACAGTTTCTTGACACTGACAGTTTCGGTGATGGCGACGACTTTTTTTGGTTCCGGTTCGTTCATACGATGTGATACAGAGGATAAATTTATGAGGCGATGACTTCTATGGCGGCGGCCTTCAGAATAACGTTTTTTTCTTCTTCGGTAAATGGAAATCCAGCATCTTTGCCTTTGAGGACTGGTTTTGCATACACCCTGGTTCCTTCACGTGTGTGCAGAGAGGAAATGACCACCCCCGAATTATTCCCATCGAGTAAAGCAACACTGAAGCTTTGATTGCTGCCCACTTCCTTGAAGGGGTTGAAACGAAGGACTGCGTATTTATGGAGACCACTGAAACTGAGAGTACGGAGTTTTTCGGTGGCATCAAATAGCTCCTGAATATCATGATCGAGCTCCTTCGTTTGCTTGAGCTGTTCGGTGAGGACATTCTCGAGTGTTTTTGCGCTTTTTCCAGAGAAAAAGAGCGCAAGTTTCCGTTCCAATACGCGTTGTTTGAAGAACAGGAAGAGTGTTACACAAAATGCCAGACTCGCAAGGACGAAACTTCCTATAACGAGT
>CAYOHD010000129.1:0-2635 GCA_964403705.1 uncultured Bdellovibrionales bacterium
ATAAAAGACCCCTCAGGTGCCTCTTACTGGGCGACACTTCTTATCCCGTTTCTTCTTCCGCTCCTGCTTATTGCCGGATTTATCTGGTTTATGATGAGGCAGGCACAGCGCGGCAATTCACAAGCCATGTCTTTTGGAATGTCAAAAGCGCGTATTCTTGATCCGAAAGACAAAAGGAAGCGCGTTACTTTCAAAGACATCGCTGGTGCTATCGAAGCCAAACAAGAACTGGAAGAAATCGTTGAATTCCTCAAGCATCCCAAGAAATTCCTTGCCATGGGAGCCAAAATTCCCAAGGGAGTCCTCTTGCTTGGCCCTCCAGGAACCGGAAAGACACTCATGGCTAAAGCCGTAGCAGGCGAAGCTGGTGTACCATTTTTTAACATCTCTGGTTCGGAGTTTGTTGAGATGTTTGTGGGTGTTGGGGCCTCACGTGTGCGAGACCTCTTTAAACAAGCAAAAAAGAATGCCCCCGCCATCGTCTTTATTGATGAAATCGATGCGGTAGGCCGCCATCGTGGAGCTGGACTTGGAGGAGGGCATGACGAACGAGAACAAACGCTCAATCAGATTCTCGTCGAAATGGATGGCTTTGAAACAGAGACCAGCGTTATTGTTGTTGCCGCCACCAATCGTCCAGATGTACTCGATCCAGCTCTCCTCCGACCTGGACGATTCGACCGTCGTGTCACAATGGACTTACCGGATATCAATGAACGCGAACAAATACTCAGAATCCACTCCAAAGGAAAGCCGGTTGCTGAATCAGTGAATGTTCGACAACTCGCCGAACGCACCTCTGGTTTCTCAGGTGCGGATTTGGCCAATCTCGTCAACGAGGCAGCTATCCTCGCCACACGACGAGACAAAAAAACTATCGATATGGATGAACTGATTCTCTCCATTGAGAAAGTTATCCTTGGTCCAGAACGCAAAAGCAAAGTGATGAATCCGCATGAAAAAGAAATCGTTGCCTATCATGAAGGCGGACACGCGCTTGTGGCAGCTTCCCTTCCACACGCCGATCCTGTTCACAAAGTCTCTATCGTATCCCGTGGACATGCCGGGGGATACACACTCGCCGTTCCAAGTGAGGACAAATACCTTCATTCAAAAGCCTATTTCCTCGATGAACTCGCCACATTACTCGGTGGATACGCCAGCGAAAAACTTGTTTTTAACGATACCACTACGGGGCCATCTAATGACTTAGAGCGAGCGACACACATGGCTCGTGGCATGGTGACCCGCTACGGAATGAGCCAGCTGGGTGCCAGGACATTTGGCCATAAAGATGAACTTGTTTTTCTTGGAAAAGAACTCCACGAAGACCGGAATTATTCTGAAAAGACAGCTGAACAGATTGATAATGAAGTCACCCGACTCATTGATAGCGCCTTTGAGAAAGCGACGCGTATCCTCACCGAACGTCGCGAAACACTCAATACTATTGCCACAACACTTTTGGAAAAGGAAACTATTGAAAAAGATGAGTTCGAGAGTATTGTGAAATCACCTATTTCAACAACTCCTCTGAACAAAACATAGAGGGTTCTTCCAATATCGGTTTCAAAATCTGTCTTACCCTTCGATTCAAAACAAACAGAGAGCTGTTTCTTCAAGTCAGCTCTCTCGACTCTCTTATGAAGCCTTCATTTCGCATTCGAACACTTCTTTCGGATACTTGGCATGCGACATATGCGAATCCAAGTCTCTTGGTGTTCGGTCTTATTATCTCCCTTCTGGTGCTCTGGAGTTTTCAGTTCTCACTCCCAGAGACAGAACTCCTCAAAAATGGGTCTTTAAAGGATACACTCTCTTTGTTCCCGTTGCCGCTCCTGCTTCTTTTTTTATTGATTTTCTTCGCCCAGGCATTCGCATCGAGTCAAATCTTTCTCCTTTCCGCCGCTGAGTTCCTCCGACGTCCAAATATTCTCACGCCGCGCTCTCGACTCATCAAGGCATTCACCTATGTAGGAGTCGAGATATTAGGCATGATTCCGATTATCGTGGTCTTACCAACTCTATTTATTCCCACTTTTTTTCATTTAGATCCCACAAGCCCACCCTCTTTGCTAGCTACTAGCTTCTTGTTTAGTATTTTTTTTATCGTTACTCTTTTTACCACCATCCTCAAACGCCTCACGATCGGGTATCTCATTCTCTCCCCCCTTGGTCTTCGCTCAAGCCTTCATCTTGCTTTTCAAGTCTTCTTTCGTTATCGTTTTTTTTCCGTTCTTTCCTTCTTTCTTGTTCTCCTACTCACCCTCCTCTTTACAATTCTTGAAAATCTCGTTATGCTTCAATCTGCATTTATCGGACAATATTTGTCTGGTATAGCACCAGGGGTACTCATGTATAGCATTCTTTTACTCGCGAATACTTTTATGTCGGTTTTTACCGAGGTATTTTGGCTCCATTTTTTTCTCACCCTCACCAACAAAAACCAGAAAGTAAAAGATCCGCTTCCGCTGCTTCACAAACAATTGGAAGAGGTACCCCTCATACCCTCCTAGTCCTGCCTATCAAAAAATTTGTAGGAAACAGAATCAATCAAGTTATACCGTTTTCGTTCTCTTTGTGAGTTCGTAGCTCAGTTGGTTAGAGCGCTACGTTGACATCGTAGAGGTCCCCA
>CAYOHD010000130.1:0-2633 GCA_964403705.1 uncultured Bdellovibrionales bacterium
AGTCGTTGCCGACTGACCAAGCTGGAGATATCCGAGACCCACTTCGTTTAATGTTTTCAAGCGATCAGCAATGGCTGGAATTTCATAGAAAAACGAATACGCCTCTTCAATCGTCATATCGAGTATTTGCGCGATATGTTTGTGTTTGTATTTCACCTCAAGTGTTTCCTTGGTGAAACGCTTCCCGTCACACACATCGCATGGCACGTACACAGTCGGGAGAAAATGCATCTCAACCGCGATAAATCCATTGCCTTCACAAGTCTCGCAGCGCCCACCAGGACGATTGAAAGAGAAGCGACCCGCTCTCCACCCCCGCACGCGAGCTTCTTCTGTTGAGGCAAAAAGATCACGAATATGCGTCCAGGCACCGGTATAGGTCGCCGGATTCGAACGCGGTGTTCGTCCAATAGGAGACTGGTCAATCAAAACCACCCGCGAGAGGTACTCACTTCCCGTAAAACTCTTGCAAAAAAAAGTTTCATTCGACTTGTACCGCCGATCAAAACGAGCCTGCAGATTTTTGTGGAGAATATCATACAAAAAGGTTGATTTTCCTGAACCAGAGACCCCTGTCACGGAAACAAAGCGTCCCAATGGGACATCGACATTCATATCTTGAATATTGAAAAGCCGTGCCCCGCGAATTTTCAGCGCCCCCTTTTCTTTGTGCCGACGGATTTCGGGAACGAGAATCTTCTCTTCTCCTCGGAGATACGCGAGTGTCAATGATCCCGAATCATTTTTTTCCGCCGTCAAAAGATTTTCCAAGAAACCAGAGACAACCACTTGACCACCATGTACTCCAGCCCCCGGTCCGATATCAACCAGATAATCACTCGCATAAATCGTGTCCTCGTCATGCTCAACAATGAGGATAGTGTTGCCTAATGCTTGAAGATTTTTCAGCGTCTCAATCAATCGGTCATTATCTCGACTGTGCAATCCGATGGTTGGTTCATCGAGTACGTACAATGCGCCTACCAATTGACTCCCCAACTGAGACGCCAGGCGAATGCGTTGTGCCTCACCCCCAGAAAGCGTATTCGCGCGTCGATTGAGTGTCAGATAATCCAATCCGACATTCAGAAGAAATCGCAAACGATTCCCGATTTCACGCAGCACTACTGATGCGATTTGTCGCTCACGCGGCGAAAGTTCTAGTGTTGCCAAAAATTGCTCCGCGTCACCCGTTGGCAGCGCGGTGATTTCAACAATATTTTTTCCACCAATCAAGATATGCAGAGCTTCTTCACGCAGACGAGATCCCTGGCACGTTTCACATGGTTCATCACCAAACAGGTGTTTCGTCCCGAGACCATTGCAAGCCTGACAAGCTCCATAGGGAGAATTGAAAGAAAAGAGTCTTGGTTCAACTTCCGGATAGGAAAATCCATCATACGGACACGAAAATCGAGAAGACAAAAGTGTCACTTCTTCACCCAAAATCACCTTGACGAGTCCGTCACTCTCTTCAAGCGCTCGCTCCACTGCCTCTGATAGCCGCTCTTCAGATGTTTCGGGGAATTGCTTAAATTCGGCAAGCGGGACCTCATCCACAATCAAATCGATCTCATGCTTTTTGTTCTTTGAGAGGAGTATCTGCTCACGTAGGCTGTGTCGTTTCCCATCAAGAAAAATCTCCGCAAAACCCTTGTTGAGAGCAGTATACAGGAGTTGATAGTATTCACCCTTCCGTCCTCGTACCACCGGTGCTGTAATGATCAGGCTCCCTGAACGCTTCGTCTTACGGACACGCTCACGTACCAACTCACGCATCTCTTCCGAGGAAAGCTTCTCAATTTTCCGCCCGCAGGTGAGGCAATGCGGCTTCCCGATACGAGCGAACATCACACGAAGATAATCGTAAATTTCCGTGACCGTTGCTACCGTCGAACGAGGATTGCGACTCGCTGACTTTTGATCAATGGAAATAGCTGGAGACAAACCTCTGATTTCATCCACATCAGGCTTCTGCATTGTGTTGAGGAATTGTCGCGCATAAGCAGACAGCGATTCAACATACCGACGTTGTCCTTCAGCAAAGATGGTGTCGAAAGCAAGTGAGGATTTACCGGACCCCGATAAACCCGTCAGTACCACCATGCGATTGCGTGGCATATCAACATCAATGTTCTTCAGGTTGTGAGTTCGGGCACCTCGAACCTCAATCCATTCAGATGGAGTGTGTGGTGACGGAATCTCTGGTACGGGTATTTTTTTTGACATGTTCATATTGCGGTAAGTAGCGGTCTCAATTCTCATGTCGAGATGAAATCTGAAAATTTCGAGCGAAAACACTGCAAGTTGAGAAGGGATACTATCGTAACCCGACGAGACTTGAAGGGTTTGCAGCCGAAATTTTCAGATTTGAGCCGACAAGCGATATTTTAAACCTTATCTGTGCGGTGAGAATTGAGACCGTTACTAAGATGATGATTTGCCCTATGCTTGCCTACTAGAAAAGCTTTTTGTACAGAAAAAGACAACTCTTTACATCCAATAACAAACATTGGAGCAGGCTGGTAACAATAGCATACTTCGTGGAAATTGTCACCCCTTCCCTCCTGTTTTTTTGAGTGCTCGAAGAAATTTCACCTCATGCGGACGTTTCGGGTGGGCAACGATTTCAA
>CAYOHD010000131.1:0-329 GCA_964403705.1 uncultured Bdellovibrionales bacterium
GTCGTTTTGCCAAGACCGGCTGAGCCATAGAGGAGGACATGTTCGATATTTTCGCCCCGATGTTTGGCAGCCTCAATGAAAATATGCAGATTGCGTTTGATTTTTTCTTGACCAACATAGTCCGCAAAGGTTTGCGGTCGAAGGGTGTTGTCAAAAATTTCTTCTTCAGGGAGAGATTGTGCAGTGGTGAGCATAGGGGGAAATGCATTGACGAATAATGGAGGGACTGTACCGTGAGGGGGATTCAGTCTGAATGCTTCAATTGTGGCTTTAATAAAAGAAAAAAAAGATCCTTTCTGGTACAGAATACCACGACTTGACAAGAAATC
>CAYOHD010000131.1:339-2586 GCA_964403705.1 uncultured Bdellovibrionales bacterium
GCTAACATAAAAAGTCGTTGTGCGTCTGAGCTCTTCGGCGGAGTCCCAAAATTCTGGTTTTACAAAAGAAGGATCGCTTGATCTGTAGACAATCGGAGGTCTCTATCTTTGCCTCTGATCTCGGGAACTTTATGTCCCGCACCTATTTGGGATGGATTTCTCTCTTGAGAGAAATCTTTTTGTGTGAGTAAGTGTCAACTCATATCTCAAAGAGGCGCGGGATTTGTCCAGATCGGGTAGGGTGGTTTCGGCTGCGCTATTCCTCGACACTGTTCCTTTCCTCTCGCTCCCATGTGAGAGGCCTGTCTACAGATCAAACGCTCTTTCTCTCGTTTGAAAAAACTCCACTCGTTACCGGATGGAGTTTTTCGTTTCTGAGAAGAAAAGATTCTTTCTAAATTTCAGTAACTCGCCTCACTTCTTCTAGTGAAGTACGGCCTTCGAGTACGGCCAGGATTCCATCTTGCGCCATGGTAATCATGCCGAGTTCAATAGCTCGTTCTTCGATTTCATGGACGAGAGCGCTTCTTCCGATGAGTTCTTGGATTTCAATGTCGACCGGAAGTGCTTCTACGATAGTAATCCGGCCAGTGTAGCCAGTGCCGTTGCAGGCAGGACAACCAGCTTCACGCCAAATCATTCGGGAGGCAGGGATATCGACGCCGCTCGCTGGCGAGAGGGATTGAATGACTGATTCGATGGCGGTTAGTTCTTCGGGAGTGGGGAGTGATTCCTGTTTGCAATGATTGCAGAGTTGGCGCACAAGGCGTTGCGCCATGAAGAGATTACTCGCATTGGCGAGGTCATCCGGGGAGATATTCATTTTGAGAAGCCGAGAGACGGTGCCGGCTGCTGAGTTGGCATGAAGCGTGGAGAGAACCAGATGTCCGGTAGAGGCAGACTGAATCGCTGCTTCAGCAGTTTCGTTATCTCGAATTTCACCAATCATAATGATATCCGGATTCTGACGCATGAGTGATCGAAGGGCGGTGGCGAAAGTGTATCCCGAATCGTCATTGGTTTGTGTTTGAAGAAGACCGGATATTTGATATTCGATTGGATCTTCAACCGTAATGATTTTGATTTCTGGCTTATTGAGACGAGCGAGGACGCTATACAACGTGGTTGTTTTTCCGGAACCGGTTGGACCAGTATTGAGAATCATGCCGTATGGTTTGTCGATCGCGGTCAGAAGTCGGTCGAGACTTTGTTTGCGAATATTGAGTGATGCGAGATCAAGTTTGGTCACCGATTGATTGAGGAGGCGCATCACGACTGTCTCACCGAAGCCACCAAGAATGATAGAGAGGCGGATATCTACTTTGTTTCCTTCGACATTTTCATTGGCTCGCTCGAGGTTAATTGAGAAGCGACTATCGGTCACTCCAGCAACTTCTCCGGACTTGAGACCACCGAGGAGTTTGATTTCGCCCATAAAACCAGGGTATTCATTGAGCGGGAATGAAGCGACTGTCTGGAGAATACCGTCGATGCGAAAGCGTACTTCAAATGTGGTTTCACTTGGTTCGATATGGATGTCTCCAGCCTTCATGGCGATAGCAGCCGCAAACAAAGTGGGGAGCCGAAGATTCGAATCTTGCTTCTCGACGAATTCAGCGAAAGATTGGAGTGAAGTAAGAGAGCGTTTTGTTTCCGCGTAGAGAGCTTCTGTCACGAGGGATGCCCGAGAGAGCGAGCTCGGCATGAGTTTGGCGTAGATATTCTGGAGGATCTCGGTTTGGTCGGCAACTCTCCAGACTTCATCCAGGGTGGTGATTCCTTCAAGTGCTTTCAGAATACCATCTTGGGTCATGGTAATCATGCCGTTTTCCAGAGCGATCTTGAAGATTTCCTCCTCACTCCCCATGTTGTTGATAATTTCTGAGATTTCGGGAGTCATGGTAAGCACCTCAAAAATGCCGATTCGCCCTTTGTATCCGGTCATGTGACAGTGCTGGCAACCCTTGGCTTGCCAGAGCTCCTCGATATTTTTGGGGATAGAAACTTTGGCTTTTGGTGAGATGATCGAGATGAGTCGCGTGATAGAACTGAATGTTTCTTTGGCAGGCACATAGGATACGCGGCAGTGCGGGCAGAGCTTGCGAACCAGACGTTGGGCGATAATAATATTCATGGCTGAAGTAATCAGTGTCGGTTTGACACTGAGCTCAATGAGGCGTGGTACCGCGGCAGCCGCAGAGTTTGCGTGAATAGTTGAGAAGAGAAGGTGCCCGGTAAGAGCGGCAT
>CAYOHD010000132.1:0-2575 GCA_964403705.1 uncultured Bdellovibrionales bacterium
GACCCCACTTCTGATCTTTCAAATTGTAAGGATTATAAGGCACCGGCTTAGCCCACCCAAATGCCGATCCGGTCGTTATAATCAATAACGCTGGCAAGAATATCGAGCCAAATGGATCAATATGCTTTGCTGGATTTAGGTTCAATCGATCAGCATACTTCGCCGTCATATCCCCAAGCCAGAGCGCCATCACGCCATGAGAAACCTCGTGCATAATGACAGAATACAGAAGGGCGAGAAAATAAAAACCGATCAAAACAAACTCTTGTGGCATAATCGTAAAGACAAAAATTGAGGGAGGAGGGGCTGCGCAAAACAGAACACTTGCCATTCCTGCCTATCCATGATACTCTCAGATTCGTTACCAAGCAACTGATTTTACGTCTATGAGTCGAATATGTGACCTTACCGGAAGAGGTACCAAGACCGGAAACAACCGCAGCCACTCAAACGTCAAGACTCGTCGCACTTTTGCGATTAATGTCCAGACCAAGCACATTGGCGGTATGAAGCTGCAGCTCTCCACCAAGGCCATCCGTACCCTGGTAAAGCAGTCAAAAATTGCCTAGACTAAATTCTCCTCTTCTGGAATAAATCCACGAGAAGAGTTGTTATCTCTGAAAGAGAAAAAGCACAGTCCCCTCGGCTGTGCTTTTCGGTTCAACGGCTCATCCTTCAATCCTGGCGCCTCTTCTTACCTCCCCTCACCCTTTCTCATCCCGCGTGTATTCTTGCCAAGACCCGTGAGAATAGCTACTCGCGCCACACTCGCACATTTGTGCGTCTCAAGCGCCCTCACACACTCATGGCTACACAAAACATATTGACACTGCGGGTTATATTCACAACCTGTCAGTACGACAGGAAGTACCAGCCGACTTTGCCGCCTCCCAACATTCTTCATTCCTTCTCCTTAGAGATACATTGTAAAACAACTCTCCATCGCACCCGAATAACAAAGAATGAAAACATTGTTTTGTTTCCATTTCCCTGCTTCATACCACCAAACTCACTCTGCTTCTCATCAGACACCTACTCCAGAATACCATCCAGGTTGACGTCATAGAGTACTTGCTCCGAGATAAGACGGTACTGAATAAGCTCTTTCTCATGAAACCAGATTTTAATCTCTCTTTCAGCATCATCTGGATTATCAGAACAGTGCACTAAATTCCGAACTGCTCGCTCATCCAAACTCGAGATCGCATAGGAATCAATTGTGAAATCACCTCGTATCGTTCCCACGTCAGACAGGGTTGGTTCAGTACTGCCCACGAGCTTCTTCACAATGGCGATGGACTGATTCCCTTCGACAACAAAAGCGAGCACTGGACCAGAGGTAAAATACCGAACGATGGTGTTAATGATACCTTTTCCATATTCAATCGGTTCTTTCTCGATTGGCAATCCATGGGACTTCCGCTCTTCAGTGATACGGTTACCCTTTGAAAGAAACCATTCGTCTGTCTTAAGATAGTGTTCCCATGACTGAGCTTCGGTTGGCACCAGAAATTTAAAGGCAATCATTTTCAGCCCTGTCCGCTCAATACGTTGAATGATTTCTCCTATCAGAGCTCTCTGAATACCATCTGGCTTAATAATGACCAGTGACCGCTCTTTTTTCGGATGCTGTTCCATAAAAATGCAATACAGAAAATTAGACGTCTTTAGAAAAAGAGTAACACGGTATTACCTGAAAAGCAAGAGTTACCTTTTACTCTCTTTGAGATGACAGGTCGTCTCCTGACATACATACACCACGTCACCGTGCTGGTCAGTACGGAGAATACGAATCCCCCTCTTTTGTAATCGCGCCAATACTTCCTCAGATGGATGTCCGTAACGGTTCTTACCTACGGAGACAAGAGCGGTCTCAGGGCGTACCAGAGCAAGCCAGGACTCGCTCGTCGAATACTTCGAACCATGATGTGCTACTTTGAGCACTTTCGTAGGGGGTATGTCCGGAAGTACCATCTCTTCATGAGGAAGATCTCCCATCAAGAGAAAACTCGCATCACCAAATGCGAGCCGAGCTACAATACTCCCCTCATTCGTCTCACTCATCGTCTGAGCTGTGCCATTCTGAGGAAACAATACTTGCAATTCTGTTCCTCCGGGAAAGATAATACGGGAACCCGTTCCAACTACAGACTGCTTGGTGATATGGCTTAAATCAAGCGTCTGTTTCAAATCACGAAAAACATCACTGTCACCTTCTACACCATTCGAAAGGTATGTCGCGACATGATATCGCCTGACAACTGATGCCAAACCACCGACGTGATCCGCGTCTGGATGGGTCGCTATCATCAACTCAATCTGCTTATCCCAAAAAGGTATGCGCTGTCCCAGCTTGCCCAAGAGTGTCATTCCATCTCGACCGCCATCAATAAGCACCTGTGTTCGCCCCTGAGTCAGCAATATGGCATCACCTTGACCAACGTCCAAGAAAACAATACGTAGCGGAGCAAAAGTTCTTTCCGTAAACACCAAAAATATTCCCGCGACAATCGAGAATCCAAACAAGAGAAGGATGGCGAGAGTACGAATACGCATATATGCTCTTAGTATCTAT
>CAYOHD010000133.1:0-2546 GCA_964403705.1 uncultured Bdellovibrionales bacterium
TCCCAGTTCTGTTCGAATCTTCGTAAAATCGATAGCGTATCGACGATCGTGCCCGAGACGATCAGTCACATATTCGATAGAGGATATGTCTTTACCTAAAAGAGCAAGAAGCTGCTCTATAATCCAGATGTTTTCTCGTTCTCCATTTCCTCCAATACAGTAGGTCTCTCCTATCTTCCCCTGTCGAAGTATGACATCAATCGCTCGGCAATGATCTTCCACAAAGAGCCAGTCTCGTATCTGACGCCCATCACCATACACTGGAACCTTCTTCTCTTCCAAAAGATTCGTGAGAGCGAGTGGAATCAATTTCTCGGGAAAATGATAGGGGCCATAATTATTCGAGCAGTTTGAGAGCGTCACTGGCAGCCCATAGGTATGGAAATACGCCCGAACCAGGTGATCGCTCGCCGCTTTTGACGCGCTGTAGGGACTGCGTGGATCATACGGTGTGGTCTCATTGAAGGCTGGAGCGTCACGCTCAAGTGAGCCAAATACTTCGTCCGTTGAGACGTGATGAAAACGCTTACTATATTTCCGAGCCGCCTCCAGCAGAGTAAAAGTCCCAAAAACATTCGTCTGCACGAAAGCTTCTGGCCTGAGAATAGAGCGATCGACGTGCGACTCCGCAGCAAAATGTACCGCCACATCACACTGCGCCACCAATGGATCAATCAGCGCTGCATCACCAATATCTCCCCTTACGAATCGATATCGGGCATTGTCTTCGACTGAAGCGAGATTTTCCAGATTCCCCGCGTAAGTAAGATTATCGAGATTCACGATTGAATCCTCAGGATATTGTCCTAAGATAAAATGAATAAAATTTGAACCAATGAATCCCGCGCCCCCGGTTACGAGTATCTTCATAGCCATTCGATATCACCCAATAAAAAAATCTACCAAGACGTGCCTAGAACACTCTGTTTTTTTCGTATCGAAAAGTTGGATTCCCACTGTACTCTGCAAACGAAAACAGCTGTCTATCTTTTTCCAGAACAATCGGATATTTGAAAGGCCATACGATACCAAGATCTGGATCATCAAAACGAATACCCCCTTCGGAAATCTTCGAATACAACGCGGTCACCTTATAAGAAAAAAGTGTATCGTCTTCTAATGCCAAAAAGCCATGCGCGAATCCGGTCGGTACCCAGAGTTGCTGATGATTTTCTTCCGACAGTTCCACAGCCACGTGTTGACCATACGTCGGAGAACCAAAACGAATATCAACGACCACGTCCAAGACATGCCCCCGAAGCACCTGGACTAATTTCCCCTGCGCGAATGGATCTCTTTGGAAATGGATACCCCGTAATACCCCTTTTTTCGACTTCGATATATTTTCCTGAACAAAATCATCCACCGGGATACCGAGCTCTCGATACCGTTCCTTCTGGAAAGATTCAAAAAAATACCCCCGTTCATCCATGAAAACCTCGGGTGTCATGAGTATCAAACCAGTAATATCAAATGTTCTGATTTGCATAATCTTTCCTTTCTTGAGATAGATAAAAATGAATCTTTGCTTATCCTAACATACATTTTTGGGTGAAACAAAATTCCGCCCGAGCACTCGCTCGGACGGAATCCATATGCTTCGTTTCAAACGACCCCATCCAAAAACGCTACCCAGCGATTTCATTCATCACGTCATCCAAAGAGCGCCTCACCGGCTCCTCAGCTGGCTTCTCCTCATGAACCTTTTCTTCGCGTGGCTTCTCCTCACGTGGCTCACGGTGACCGCGCTCTGATCCTTCTGGTTCATTGATTTTCAAGTTTACCCGAGCATTATTGCGAGCACCGATAACACGGAGCAGTGTTCGGAGCGCCTTAGCTGTCATACCCTCACGCCCGATAACCATACCCATATCTTTTGGATTGACATCCAATGTAATGAGTACACCCATTTCATCAATCTTCCGTTCTACCTTTACATCATCCGGATTGTCGACCAACATTTTTACCACGTATTCGACAAACTCCTTATCCATCATATTATCCGTCATATGCTTACTGTGACCGGTTTACTGTATTAACAAGAAAGCCATCGCTTCCTTTCTCTATTGTACCTCGGGCTTGGTGTTTGTCAATTTACTCTTTTCTTTGTGCATCATACTTCGAGAGCGAGTTTTCGACGAGAACGCTCAAAAAAATATCCAACAAGCACAATCGTGACTAAGGGAGAGACCCAGGAAGGTACATGCACTCCGAAACCCTCAGTAATCATCACGAGACCAAGCACGCAGATTGAATACATTGCGCCATTTTTCAAATATGCATACCGTTTCACTCGATCGATGTTTGCCATGGTTAACTGACGTACCACCGAAGCACCAATACCATTCCCAAAGAGGATAAGTGGCACCGATAAGGTAAAAGCAAACGCTCCGAGCACACCATCAATCGAAAAAGAAAGATCAATCACTTCAAGAAACAATACTTTGCTCCAGTCGGACAAGGGCGACTTCATGAGCTCCTCCTCAGCTTCTTCTGCCTGCTTTCGAAATCCATGAGTAATAAAAAAAGCAGTCGATCCGATAACC
>CAYOHD010000134.1:0-2544 GCA_964403705.1 uncultured Bdellovibrionales bacterium
CCCCCAGCAAATCCGCTCGGGAAGGCAAACCCATTTGTGAAATAAAAATAGTTGAGTCGAGAATAGAGTGCCTTTATGGAGGAAACAAAAACACAAGTCACTGTTCCGAAAATCTCTGACACCTCTTCCATTGGATCCATACCGATGCTTTCTGAGTATCCGAAACAGCTTGAAAAACGCATCTTGGAGATTATTCCTGAGGCGACGGCTCGTAAGCATCGTCTTTTCTGTTTTGAAAAAAATGATACTGTACTTCGCATTGCCATGATTGATCCGTCGGATTTCGACGCCATGAATATGTTGCGTTTCCTTGCTGAAAAGGAATCGCTCAGTATAGAAATTTATCAGACGACCGAGACTGTTTTCGGGGAGGTGATGAAAAATTATAGCGGAACAGATAAAGCGTTGCAGAACGCTATTCTCTCCCTTAAAAAAGGAGCTGAATCGGGGATTGACCTCGAGGCTGAGAAAAAGAAAGCGGTTCAGGGTGAAATTTTCCAAGACGCGCCTATCGCAAAA
This sequence comes from uncultured Bdellovibrionales bacterium, assembly GCA_964403705.1. Lineage (GTDB taxonomy): Bacteria > Patescibacteriota > Minisyncoccia > Moranbacterales > UBA1568 > JAGOSP01. The sequence goes on from CAYOHD010000134.1 coordinate 520, forward strand.
TTGGTAGAAGTAATTGTGAAACACTCGCTGGATGGTCGAGCGAGTGATATTCATATTGAACCGATAGAGGGGAATTATCGTGTACGTTTCCGTATCGATGGTATTCTCAAGTCACAGCTGGTGTTTCCGCTCGAAGTGGGTCGGGCAGTAGTGTCGCGCATCAAGATATTGTCGAATTTAAAAATTGATGAGAAGCGGAAACCACAGGATGGTCGTATTCATTTTGAGAGTGGTGGTAAAGTAGTTGATTTGCGTGTTTCTTCTTTGCCGGTTATGGAGGGGGAGAAAATCGTGATGCGCGTTTTGGATCGTGCCAATAATGTGAGTGATTTTGATGTGTTAGGGCTGTTAGGACGAAATCGCACTGTTCTTCTCAGTAAAATTCGGGAACCATTTGGTATTATATTGATTACGGGTCCGACTGGTTCTGGCAAGTCAACTACTTTGTATGCTTTTCTGCAGGTTCTGAATCAGGAAGAGCGAAATATTGTTACCCTTGAAGACCCTGTGGAGTATTTTATCGATGGAGTAAATCAGAGCCAGATTCGACCAGAAATCGGGTACACTTTTTCTGCTGGTCTTCGCTCCATCCTCCGTCAAGATCCAAACATTATCATGGTGGGAGAAATTCGTGATAACGAGACTGCCGAATTAGCGATTCATGCTGCATTGACTGGGCATCTTGTCCTTTCTACATTACACACCAATGACGCGATAGGAGCTGTACCAAGATTGGTTGATATGGGTGTAGAAGCTTTTTTGTTGGCATCTTCACTGCAAACAGTAGCAGCCCAACGTCTGGTGCGAAAAATTTGCGAAAAATGTAAGGTAGAGATGAAAATTACGGAACTTCAGAGAAATCGTCTGGCACAGATGTATCAGGAGATACCGCTTGAAGAGAAGAAGGCATATAAACTCAAGGACAATCAGGAAATCAAAGTATTCAAAGGCACAGGGTGTGATGATTGCGGGAGAACAGGACACAAAGGTCGTGTCGGTATATATGAAGTATTTGAAATTACCGATCCTGTGAAAGCGATTATTACGGACCATAAGGCGAATGAACATGAATTACGCAAGGAATCTCTGAGTCAAGGTATGATCAGTATGAAAGAAGATGGTTTGCTCAAGGTGCTTCTGGGGATAACAACACTCGCTGAAGTGGAACGGGCAACGGAAGGAAAATTATTGATTGATGAAGGATGAAATTTTGGCCTTATTTGTTTTTTTAGTTATACTGTCAAAGGAAGAAGTCTGCGTGATTTAATATAAAAATGTGTTTTATGGAAACAAATTTACACGCGGATCAGCGTATCAAAAATCTTTTGTTTTTGGTTGGACAGCAAAAGGCTTCAGATTTGCACTTGGTAGTTGGACGTCATCCGACGCTTCGTATAGATGGGAAACTGGTGCCGATTGTTCAAGAAAAGGTATTGACTCCTGATGATACAAAGGCATTATCGCAGTCTATTTTGACTGAGGAGAAACAGGAAGAATTGTTGGCCAAGGGGCACACGGATTTCTCATATGCCTTTGAAGAAAGAGCTCGTTTTCGCGTGAATGTTTTTTTTCAGAAAGGCTATATCAGTGTCACCATGCGTTTTGTTATGGATCGACTTCGTAGTCTTGAAGAGCTCAATGTCCCTACCGCTCTGTATAACTATACGAAATACTCACAGGGATTGGTTCTGGTGACTGGGCCAGTGGGGCATGGTAAATCAACTACTTTGGCGGCTATTATTGATTTTATTAATCACAATTACGATAAGCATATCCTGACGATTGAAGATCCAATCGAATTTGTGTACAGCCAGGATCGGTGCATCGTTAATCAGCGTGAAATCGGTCGAGATGCCAAGAGTTTCCCGGAAGCACTTCGCGCGGTCTTTCGTGAAGACGCCAATGTGGTGCTTTTGGGTGAATTACGTGATTTGGAGACTATCGGTACTGCTATGACGGCTGCTGAGACAGGGCATCTGATTTTCGCAACACTGCATACCAATGATAGCTCACAAACTATCGACC
>CAYOHD010000135.1:0-2539 GCA_964403705.1 uncultured Bdellovibrionales bacterium
TACGTTGACATCGTAGAGGTCCCCAGTTCGAATCTGGGCGAACTCACAAAAAGAATGAATCTCCAAAATCACACTCACACAGAAGAATTCAAATTTAAGTATCTCTAAAAAGCACCTCTTACAAAAGGTGCTTTTTATATCTCCACTCCATCTTGTCAGTATTTGTATTATCGTTTACTTGACGAGAATGAATATCCACTATCTTCACAAAAGATACATGACCCATTCGTCGATCCAGAGCTACTGGTTGTTTTTGACATGGAAGTTGGTTTTGCGGTTTCTTTCTGCTGTGTTTCCTTAGAAAAACTTGCGCCCATTCCCTCATTTGCTATGTCGGTTCCAATTTCTCGAGCCACCTGCACTCCAACATCTCCAAATTTCTTCGCAATCACTGCCTCTACCTTCCCAAGACCCTGCTGAATAGTTCTGGTAATTATTTGATTGGCATACGAACTAATAACACCCACCACGAGCTCTTCTGGATTCTCTGCAGCTGTAATTACGTCCGTAGCCATAGTTTTCACCTTCACAACCATTCCCTCGAGCAACGCAGAAGGAGCTACTACCTTCCCATCCTTTTCTTTTGGTATGAATCCAGATGCCTGCGCCTTTACTTTCTGTATTTCCTCCCTTTCCGAAAGAGTGGCATAAAACATTTCCTTCGCCTGAAAGGACGCTCCAATGGAATTATTCATCGGGTTAGTAACCATCTGATTCAAATCTCGGGCAGAAAGCCCCCCTCTCAAACCTGGATTCAGACTCTTAGTATCAAAATCAAATGTTGGAAGCTCTGCAGTAACCGCATCTTTCATAGATTGAGCCACTTCAGCCGCAGCATTCACCTGCGAGTCCAAACCACTCGTAAAGGTACCTACCATGCCCCCCACCTCCACGTAGTTGGATACAGAAAATTTCCCACGCATCGATGTAGTGAAGAAATCATTCATGACATCATGGGTATAATCCAGTGAGACTCCATGGATATACTCTTTAAAATCCGTAACAAACAGTGGTTCATTTCCGGATCCCCCACCAAACATCTTGTCAATCTGCTTATCCAGCATCTTCACTGCCGCGCTCTTTAATTGAGAGAGAAGAATGCCTTCAATATATCGATCCAATCTATCCAACATCTTCTCAACCAACGTAGCAATCATATTGGTTCCCCACATTTCAGCATGGGCAGAATGAAGTGGCATACCAAAACCGATGGTACACACCATCAGAATCATCATCATATTCAGACGAATTCTTTTCCACATCATAAATCGCTTTTATATGTCTACAAATCAACAGGGATCAAGTCTATTCCTAATTTCTTGAATTCACCTTGTATATCCGTAGCAAGACCTGCCGAAAAACCCAACAAACCCTGTACCTGTGAAAGCAAAGAGATTTGTCCCATCGGATCATCCCCCACTTTTCCAAAAGCGTCACCCAATCCGACAGAGAAGAGTGCTAATTGCAAAGCCTTCACATGCGTTGAAACCATATTTTCTGGAACTTCAACCTCTTTCACATTATTCAAAAAGGCTTCTGCTTTTCCTTTATTTTTCAAAAGAGTCGTAAAGTTTCCCGTCGAAAAAGCCCCCATGATATCACTCACCATTGATGATGCCGCCAGATCTAAATCTCCGTTCTCTTTCAGGGCAATCGGAGAATTATTTGCTACCAGATAAGAAAGCACAGTAAGATACTCTATTGTTGCGTCTTTTTGTTTTTTCAGACATTTTTCTTCTCCTTCAGAGTCCTTACATTTCAACTTTTTGATATGGATACTCGCAATATCTACTTCTGGAAACTCAACATTGACTGTTGACTTCTGAAGCAATTCTTCCACCGAAGCATTAATATCTTGCATTTTCACTGATGGATTTTCCTCAGATACGCTGGATAGTATATTAGCCACCTCAAGTGAAGCGCTCTCAGTCACATTCGTTGTGGGTTCCGAAGAGGCATCGTCGTATCCACCTTTACCTAGGCCATCATCCGGAGAAATGAGTTTATCCCCCGGAGCAGGTTTCAAAGGATCATATCCGCTCTCGACCTCAATACCATCAGCATAGCTATCGCCATCAGTATCCTTTACGAAAGGATTAGTCCCAAACACTTTTTCTTCTTCATCGCTCAAACCATCCTGATCTGCATCCTGAAAAAGAGAATACGATTTCAAATCTTGTTCATCTGCAGAGACATAAAAACCTACTGACAAAGCCAATAGCACAAAAAAAATAAAGGTTGTTTTTTGAGGAAAGGTAAAAATATTTTTCACAGTTTTCTTTTGAATCATTATATCATGACTCCTGCAAATTACGAATAGGGCTTTCCTTAAATATCTCTCTTCCTCATCATTGAAACCACACGACTATTCTGTTTTTTTATTAAAAGTAATCCTCTCTGCATAATTCTTCGGCTTCAATATTTCTGACTCTGGAATATCTTTTTATGAGCCTCACTCACCATACAATTCTTCTCTTCATCAACCATCCCACTCAAACGTATACACCCTACCAAGCAGAATGAGGCGAAGCTACTATTC
>CAYOHD010000136.1:0-2525 GCA_964403705.1 uncultured Bdellovibrionales bacterium
CCTCGCCGGCTTATAGCGAGAAACACGGTCTGGTTGTCTGCGGATCGAATGATCATACGTTTTATGCTATGAAGGCTGAAACAGGTGAAGTTGTCTGGCAGTTCCAAACGACGGGGGAGGTGAAATATGGCGCTGTATTCGACGATACTCGCGACCTCGTCATCTTCGGCAGCATGGATGGGGGCGTGTATGCGCTGCGAGTCGCTGATGGGTCGCTCTATCATCGGTTTGATGCCCGATTTGGCTTCTATTCTACCCCAGCGCTCTCAGGGAGCCGTGTTATTATCGGTTCGCTCGACAAGCTCGTCTATTGCTTCGACCTCGATGAGAAGTCGACACTGTGGACATTTGAGACAAGTGGTCGGATTTTCGCGAGCCCAGCTCTCGATAGGGGGAGTGTTTTCATCGGCAGTAACGATGGGCGTCTCTATGAAATCGATCTCGGCACGGGGAAGTGCCTCGCGATGGTGCAGTTTACGGAACGGATTGTGAATCGGATTCAGATTTTACAGCGAGCTGATAAGCGGCGTATCCTTTATGTTGCCACCCACGCGGGGGAGGTATATCGACTAATCGAACGGTAATTTATATGGGATCATTCCTGTACCACTTCTTTCATAATGAAACGAATGATAGAACCGAGAAGGGCCTTGTTCAAATACCGAAAAGCGAGGAGGAGTGGCCTCAGGAATGGAAAACCATCGACTATAAAAGGTATATACTGTTCCATTCAATAGCTCTGCCGGATGTTAGAAGTAATCTTTTTTCATTACTTTCCCGGCGCCGATCACCCGTGGGCATCTTAAGGAACGAGGTCAGTTTGGATGGACTTGCTCAAATTCTCAAGTGCGGATACGGCCCTCAGCGGGAAAGCGCTACCCGCTTGAGCTTTATCCGATTCTTTTCAAAGACATCAACGGCTGTAAAGCAGGGATATATCACTATGGGGTGCGCGAACATGCTCTCGAGCCGGTTACATTCGATGCGATCAGTCAAAACGAGTTGGCCTCATATGCTCGGCAGGAGTGGCTGAGTGAGGCCGTAGGTATGATTTGTATCTCTGCCGTTTTTGGGAGAATGACAAAAAAGTACGGCAGCCGCGGGTACCGATATGTGCTTTTGGAGGCTGGGCATGTTGCTCAGAATATGATTTTATCGGGCACTGAAAATGGCATAAATATGATCCCGGTTGGCGGAGCAAATGAAGTCGATTTCGAGCGTCGGATCGGACTTACGAACTCGAATGAACGCATTGTGTACATGCTCTTCTTCTGATCTGACAGTTTGTATGTACGACCAGTCAAAACTTTTTGCTAAACAAGGCTACATATCGCTCAAGGAATACTTGGCAGATATTAACCATATGAAGACGAGCGGCCCCTGGCGCCTCCCGCTTCGTATAGGGGATCGTCTTCACTTGGCCCTATTAGGGTTTGTGGCGAGATTTTCTTGGTTCGCGGACACGATCTATATCGCCCACAGGAGTAACGTGAGTCCTGCATATGCGATCCTTCTCTCTTACGCGAAACGCCAAGGGATTTTTGATTCTATGGGGGAGCGTGACCTACATTGCCAGGGCTATTTCTCTTATTTTCTGAAGAAGACCGTTGATATCCCTTCTAGAAAGGATAATTTAATGTCGAGCCAAGGAGTCGCTGAAGACAGGGTGACGGCTCTCTCTAAGGCGCTTGGCGAAATGATCGAGAGGATGGTGACTGGCGTGCACGACAAGAATACGGATTTTTTGGTCGGTTCACCGGATGCGCTAGCTGCTGATCAGATCTCGCTAATCTATCCGCCACAGCACCATAGGTTTCTTGAAATTCAGAAGGAGAGATTTAAGAGGTTGCGATACGACTCCTCGAAGCCCATTCAATGGGTCAGCGGACGGAACCTCGTTACGGATCAGAAGACGCTTATTCCAAGGAGGATAACACAGTGGTTCGTTGCGAACGGAGAACGAGAAGAGGTCTTTGCACATGCAACAACAAATGGCTCCGCTGGCTATTTTACTAGGACGGGAGCAGTACTAAGAGGGCTTCTCGAAGTCGTGCAACGAGATGGTCTCTTGGTTCATTGGCTAACTATGATTCCCCCCGAGATGATCAGCGCGGAGACGCTCCCAGATAATCTACGAGAGCGTGTTCGTAAGCTTGAGTCCTACGGACTATCAATTCACATCCTCAACGTTACATCGCTGTCTATACCATCCGTGATAGTTGCTGTAACGAATAACCATTCCAAATACGCGTATCAAGTGACATTGAGCGGGGCTGCAGATGTGAATTTTCACGATGCGATTGAGAATGCCTTGCGCGAAATAATGATCGGTTCGGAGATGTTCTATTATCCAGAAGAGGGAACCAAAACTGGTCTGGAAAAAACTGAACCGGAGCCATTCGTCTCTCGTTTTGGTAAAGCAGAGCGACAACTGTATTGGCGAGGAACAAAGAGGATGAAAAATTTTGAGTGGTTTATTTCAGGCAATACTGTCTCGTACCGGGATATATGCCAGAAATATGACG
>CAYOHD010000137.1:0-2513 GCA_964403705.1 uncultured Bdellovibrionales bacterium
AGCCGAATCCCCAGCAACACTTAGGGTTCGGCATTTTTTATACCTCTGATTTTTTCTCTTCTGTTTGAGTTTCAGATTGTGTGGCAGGAGTCTGAATCTGCTGCTCTTCAGTTGGCTGAGAAGCAATCGCTCTTGTTCCATCAGGCGAAGACTGTGCCGAAACGCCAGTTTTTGGGAAATTCTTCAGTGTCAAAGCCACAAGAAAAGCAGTAAAAAGCAGCGGGACTCGCGCGTGAGGGAAGTCACTTAACAACATCACAAAGAAATCATACACCAGCGGAATGGGAAGGAGATATATACCAGCCTTATAAGCATGCTTGTAGCTCAACTGATATCCCCTCATCTTTGCCACCAACCAGACAATCAGCGCTCCAAAAAGGAGGTACATCAAATAACCAATCCAGTAGGAGATATAGAACAAGATGGGGAGGAAGCACATTCCAACAAGAAGCACCTTTTGAATAACAGAAGAAGCTTGAGAAATAAACTGCGTATACTTCGCCTTAGTCAGCAAAAAGGCTGCTGCTTCACTCTTCATATTTCCGAGATCATAGATACTCACTTTCCCCTCTTTCTGATCCCAAGCACCGAGCGTATTTTTACTCAGAATAAAGGCTGTTTTCTTGGCAGCGAAATCCTCAAGGGTGATACTTTTCTCGGTATCAATCACCAAAAGATTTTCTGGCATATTGGCACCTCCCCCTGTCCGCCAGGATTCTGGAAATGGAATAGAAAGTGGTTCCTCGACATTGGTATAAATATTACCACTCACCACACGCACCTCAAGCTCATCTGGGTACAACTCAGTGATAATCTTGGTCTGATTCTGCCACTCTTGTGATGTAATGGTCTTAGCGAAACGAACGGCGTCAGGAAGCGAGATAGCAACCGAAGCCACTGTAAAAAGAAGAATCAAAAGAGAATAAAAACGAAGAGCTCTCCCCTTGGTGAATTCGAGACTGGTGAAAAATTGGGGACGCTGAATAATATTCTGAATCGACTGAAAAATATCCATATATTTCAAACTGGACGAATAAATAATTCCACCCCTATTCTAGCAAATTATCTCATATTTGTCTTGAAGGGAACGGATGAGAACAGCGCGCGGTTCACTGTGTGACAACAGAAATGGAAACAAAAAAGCCCCCTTCGCAGAGGGCTCTTTTGCTTTGAAAAATCGAGAAAAGCCTAAAAGAATGTCACGGAAAAAGTGAGACTCCCAATGCCAACCATAGCCAGAATTGGCAAGAGAAATTTCCACGACTGTCGCATTCCTAATCGGTACAGTATGACACCATACTTCGCCATAATGCTCCCCAGAAGAGCCAAGAGAATACCAATACCCATCACAACATCGTTGATCTCATTGTATTTGAATGCTTCACCAATCGATGCCAAGGCCGCCGCAGAACTGATCAGCGATGAAAGAAAGGTAGCGATTATCAACCAAGCGTGTCCAAGATAGAAGCGGACAAAAACCATGAGAATCATCACGATCGAAAAGACCGTGGAGAATTTTGTAATGAATTTAAAAGGAAGAGGACGATCCGTGAAACGTACCTCCTCGGTCTGTGTAGACTTGGAAAAATTCACGAGCGTCAAAACAACCATCACCAAGAAAATGGAGACTATTGGAAACAACATTTTTTGGAAGAATGCTTGCGGAACAATGGCAAACAAGATCAGAATGTCTTTAAAGAGTGACCCGGTGCTGGCCGCAAGATAGGCGAGATAGAGGTTCTCCTGGCCATCCTTCTTCCCGATTGAACCACGAAGAAAGAGAATAATCGTGGCCAATGACGAAACCAGTCCTCCAAAAAAAGTAGCTAGAAGAAGCGCATTGCGTCCACGAATATATTTCGTAATGAAATGAGCGATAAAACTCATAAAACTCACCATCAAAAGGACTTTCCAAAAAGTAGCCACATTGACCGACTGGAAACTGAACATGTGTTGAGCAAAAGAGTACAGTGGGACCTTGATAGCAGCATCAGATGGGATGAGCGGCGTAATCACCAAAGCAATAGCAATGAGGATACTAAAATCAAGAAGCTCGTGTTTTTCAATCGTTGACGCGAATTGATGCCATTGATCTTTGAGTTCAAGAATGATAAGTAGAATGAAAACAATAGTCGCCATGAGCCAAAACTCAACATGAAACACACTGAGACTCGCAATCAAAAAAACGATTGGGAAGGAAAGAATCGTTGTGATTCCGGCACGAGAGGTCGGACCTTCTTGATGGAGGGCCCCGAGTGATTCAAACACAAAAACAACCACACCAAGTACCATCACTCCCGAAAAAGCCACTGGCCAGATGTACGAATTATATGCCTGCAAATAGCTCGCAATAAAAGCCAGAAGTGCTATAAGTGTAAAATCACGGATACCGAGATGCTTTTGACCGGCCGCCCGATTTGATTGTCGTTCGATACCGATGAGAAGACCTGAGGACAGCGCCATGAGAAGCTGCCACCCAATACCAAGAAGATGATGATCCATAAAACGTATCC
>CAYOHD010000138.1:0-2512 GCA_964403705.1 uncultured Bdellovibrionales bacterium
CACCAAAGCCGCTGTCCACACCTTTCCCTCTCGTAATCGTATCATGGCCGGCATGAGTTCTGCCACGCTCGTTATTGAAGCAACCGAACAAAGCGGCACTCTCATCACGGCTCGTCTGGCTCTCGAGTACAATCGCGATGTCCTAGCTGTCCCAGGGTCGCTCTTCTCTCCGAGCTCTCTGGGCTGCCACCGACTCATCCAGCGTGGTGCCAAACTCGTCACTTGCCTCGAAGATATTTTGGAAGAATTCCCCGCCCTTTCTTCTCCCTCACTGCCGATGCCAGAATCTCTCCCCGCCCTTTCAGAAAATGAGCACGCTCTCTTGTCCCTCCTGTCCCATGAATCACTCCACATCGACCAGATTATCCAACACGCAAGGCGCTCTGCTCATGAAGTCACCTCTGATTTAACCCTGCTTGAAATGAAAGGACTTGCCAAGAATATCGGTGGCATGCACTATAGAAGAATCACGAGCCACTCATAACTGACTCCTGAATCATCATTTTGAGTTGTTGGTTATGAATTATTCGTTATAGAGCATACTATGAAGCTTCTTATTGTTGAGTCCCCATCCAAAGCCAAAACTATCGAAAAATATCTGAAAGGTGGCTACAAGGTGGTCGCTTCAGTTGGTCACGTCCGTGATCTCCCAAAATCCAATAAGGATGTGATTGATATCCCCGCCGGATTCATTCCCCGATATGTGATCAGCCCTGGCAAAGAAAGCGTTGTACGTGAAATCACTTCACTCGTCAAAAAAAGTAGTGAGGTCCTTCTAGCAACTGACCCCGATCGTGAGGGAGAAGCGATTGCTTGGCACGTCGCCGACGCCTGTGGTATCAAAAAGCCAAGGCGAGTTCTCTTCTATGAAATCACTGAAAAGTCAGTCAATGAGGCTATTGCCCATCCAAGACCACTCGACCAAAACCTCCGAAAAGCACAAGAGGCACGCCGCATACTTGACCGACTCGTCGGGTATGACCTCTCCGGATTGGTGTGGAAAAAAGTGCGTTATGGGCTCTCGGCTGGTCGCGTGCAATCACCAGCTCTTCACATCCTCGCTGAACGCGAAAATGCTATCAAGGCCTTTGTTCCTGAAGCCTATTTCGTCATCACCGCCCTATGCCATACAACTCACAAAAAACCTCTTCTCTTTACCTGCGTTGAACAACCAAAAACCCAAAAAGAGTGTGATCATATCACCATGCTCGCGGAGAAACATCCCTGGGAAATAACAGCCGTCACAGCAACCAATGCCAAGCGACATCCCTATCCACCATTCACGACTTCCACGCTTCAACAAGCAGCAAGCTCGCGACTCGGTCTCTCTCCTTCCCGCACCATGCGGGCCGCTCAGAAGCTCTATGAAAAAGGCGCCATCACCTATATGCGTACCGATAGTGTGTCTATCTCCGAAGAAATCATCCCCAAGATAGTTGCTCTCGTCACCAAAGAATTTGGTGAAAAATATCTCACTGTCCGTCGTTATCAAACCAAATCAAAAAATGCCCAGGAAGCTCATGAAGCTATCCGCCCAACAGACCCCAACAAAAAAACAGCCGGCTTCACCGACGATGAGAAGCGCCTGTACACACTCATTCGTATTCGGACTCTTGCTTCTCAAATGACTGACGCTGAAATACTTCGCACCAAAATTACCGCAAATACAACCGCTCATTCTCTCCCTGATTTCACCGTCAATGGATCCCATCTTCTGTTTGATGGCTGGTTGGCGCTCGATACGGCGGCGCGTGGTGATGATATCGAAGTGCCACAAGTCAAAACGGGAGACGCGCTCACGCTTCAGCACATTGATGCCGAGGAAAAAGCTACTGAACCTCCGAAGCGCTACACCGAAGCCGGTCTGGTCAAAGAACTGGAAAAGAGAGGTATCGGTCGTCCATCCACCTACGCGAGTATCGTCAAAACCATTCAGGATCGCGGCTATGTCGAAAAAGAGGGTAAAGCTCTTAAAGTAACAGACACCGGACTCGTCGTCGACGGATTCCTCTTCACTCACTTCAGTGAAATCGTTTCTGAGCAGTTCACTGCCGATATGGAAAACAAACTCGACGATATCGCCAATGGTGAACGTGAATACGAAAAAACACTCAAGGATTTCTATACACCCTTCACGAAAGAAATCAAAAGCAAAGATAAAATCGCTAAAGTGACCAATATGGGAGACGCTCCACAGGGTACCGTGTGTCCAAAATGTAACGCGAGCATGGTCGTCAAGCTCGCGCGCAATGGAAAATTCTTCTCCTGCTCTCGCTTTCCTGAGTGTGATGGAGCACTCACCGAAGAAGGCAAAGTAGTTGAACCACCCAAGGAGACTGGTGAGGCCTGCCCCGATTGCAAAGACGGCAAACTTATCGAACGCCAAGGAAAGTATGGGACTTTCATTGCCTGTTCCAATTTCCCCAAGTGTAAATTTATCAAAAACGACGAAAAATCCATCGTCTCAAGTGGCGTCCAGTGTCCGGTCTGCCGCAAAGGTGATATGGTCGAA
>CAYOHD010000139.1:0-2491 GCA_964403705.1 uncultured Bdellovibrionales bacterium
ATCTATCCCCGAAACTCCTCCATGCTTTCGGAAAAGACCATATTCGAGACCTATAAATACCATGTGAAGATTCTGAGCGACACAAGGAGATGATCCAATCCAATCAGCTTCACTAAATACCCATTTTCTCTTACCAGTTCTCTTATCAAGTGCGTAGAGATTTCCATCGTATGCACCAAAAAATACCGTATCGTGATAAATGGCGGGGGTAGAGAAAATGTATTTCCCCTTACTCCCGAAAGGAATCTGATACTTCCACCCAACTCGCCCGCTCACAACGTCCAAAGCAAAAAAGGTTCCGTCATCAGTACCAAAATACACAAATCCGTCAGACACCACCGGCGCCGATTTAGGAACGACATAAAAAAAGTTTGGATGTTCTCCCCAGAACGACCAACGAATTTCCCCAAAAGGATTCGGGGCAAGAGGTGCATACTGATTATCACTCAGATTCACCACGCCCAAGGACCCCTGAAAATCATTGAGTTCAAAAAGTGCCGAAAGTGGAATGTTTTTTTCCTGAAAACGGACATAATATCCTGGGTCACGAAACCGAAGTAATGCGAAAATTTCCAAAACCTGCTTGTCTAAAGCATGCAAGACCTCTATCTGTCGTATCATACTCAGCCCCGAATTGACGATGTCGTCCACGAGAATCACTGGATCATCCGTTATCTTGCCCTCCACCATTTTCAAAAGTCCTGATTTCTTACGTGACTTTCGAATAAAAAAACCATTAATGGGCTTTTTCTTCTCATGAAACTTCATAACAAGCGCTGCCACAAAAGGGATTGCGGCCACCTCTAAGCCGCAAACCTGAAATGGATACTTATCTTGGTATCGTTCATAGAATATCTCACAGTAGGCATTCAGTATTTCTGGTTGCAGCATAACCGCCCGAAAATCGAAAAGCCAAGTTGAATTCCCCGCATGCATCGCTGATGTTCGTTTGGCCTCTTCTACTACGAAGACCTCCTGCTCAATCGCCTGTCGCAATATCACTTTATAATCCATCTGTCTTTCCATATACTTGCTATTCAGAATAAACGTCATTTCTTCTTTTGCATCACTTCCGCAACGCCGTTTCTTCCCACCCCTGATTCAACAATATCTTTTTCACCCCCTCATCCAAAACTCCTAATTGTATGACTGTTTCATAATCAATAGTTCCTTGATATTCTCTCATATTCGCCAAAAAACGCAGAAAACTTTCCTGTCTTGGACCAACAATACGTAACTCTTGAGTAAAATCTGATAACACCTCCTGCATCAGTTCTGCGTTATTATTCTGCATATGTAGAGCCCATTTCAGATATTCGTACTTTTTTCGTAAGGTGCTTTTTCCAAACTGCGCAGAGGTTCGTATCGACGATTCAAACATACGCCGTATCTCAGATGCCTGTGCCTGAGAAAGCAAAGCATCATCATCCATAACAGCGAGCGCCTGAAACAGAGCAATCTCTGAATCTAAAACAACTTTTTCTGAATCCGTCAAAGAACTCCCGGAAGGATACATTGGGGTGATAACACCATCCATCTGATCAGAGTGTCCGTCATACCCCTCTTGTAAAAAAATCTGGAATAAAATTGCATTTCCCATTCCAAAATATTTTTTCCTCATCACATGAGAATCCATCCGCAACGCTTCACGATACAAATTCTCAGCCGAACGATTTGGATTCCCTTCGACTAAGAGTTTTTTCATTCCACCGGAAGAGGAAAGAGTGTCTCGGATAATATTCCCATCAAAATCCTCAAGAAAAAAATTTCCTGGTTGCACCAATGCAATAGCGCGCACTGGACCAGAGTAACTCGGAGCAAGAATTATGTCCACTAGTGACTGAATTGCCCGCTCCCTTTCCCCACAAAAGTACCTACCTATAGCAAGCTGGATCTCGGCAAGCCCAATAAATTCCCCCAGCCCTAACGAGCTCAGATATTCAGCATGTCGCAGATAATCTTCGAGTTCTGGTATCGCTTCGGCATACTGCTCAGAGAAAACCAGCCGATTGGCATCATGATACTCCATTTCCAAGCGAGAACGAAGTTCAGTCCGCATGGCAACTTCTCTCTGAAACCTCTGCGATTCAAACCGATGAAAAAGGTATACAAGACTCACACCCAATAAAACCACTCCTCCAGAAAGAACGAGTGTTTTTGTTACAAGATTGTATTTCATATACCGAACGAGTTTTCATTGCAAACCCTATATTTCAAAATCAACCTCTGTCCAACCGGCAGTTATGAGCCATTGTTTGAACTCAGGAACCCTTTGGGCAAGAGCGATAATATTTGTCCGGTCAAAAACACCAACGCGTATCGTTATCAACGAAGAGAGCCTCGAATCAACCGGTTCTACCCTATTCTTTGATGAAACGATCTTCATAATTGTTGGATTCTGCTGAGCAGTATCTCTCGAGTTCAAAACGAGAATTGGATCAAGCGCCTGTCTTACTTCATCAGCATTACTTTCAGCATCGAGTAACAGAGT
>CAYOHD010000140.1:0-2488 GCA_964403705.1 uncultured Bdellovibrionales bacterium
CTCCCGTTAATTGGGTAATGGCTAATTCTCATTGCAAACAATTGAACTTACTCCAGAAGAGTCCGCTGGGCAGAAAGAATTGGACAGCGCCCACAGGTCTTTTAAACCCATTTATCTCTTGGTATAACCCTAAGAAAATAATTTATAATATTGCCTTTAACGATTTGTCCGAAATTTACGATGGCCGACTTATCTATAATCCCAATTTGCCTGAAGCCATTCCAGAACTTAAAGGATACTCTTGGTGGGCGTCGACAGACTATTCCTTTGGCCGTGGCTACGCTTTTAATACTCAAATTATAACAGCTAATGTTTCAACTCCTTCGAAAAGAACAGCCAAAGATTATTTAGATAGACCCATGGTCTTTCAATCTGGAATAAAGCAGTCGAATCCAATTTCGACCTATAAAAATCATCGAACAGTATGTGTCTCTGTTGATGAGGAAGGTTAGAAAGCATTAACATAAACTTGCCCAAAATTAGGCTATCTAACTCTCTATCGGATTCATAAAAGTTGTAGACGAGCGACACTAGTTTCTTGAGTGTTCGAGAACGACACTTTCAATAATTTTAATCCCGGTCTCTAAATCACTTTGCTTGATATTTAATGGTGGAAGAAGACGTATAACATTGTCGTTAATTCCACCAATTTCGACGATTACCCCGTGACGGAAAATACTCTGTGCAATGGCAAGTGCCCGCTTGGTGTCGGGCTGAGCAGTTAGAGGGTTTACGATCTCAATTCCCATCATAAGTCCTCTTCCCTGGATACTTTTTACGACTTTGGAATCACTTAGTTCAGATTTAAGTTTGCCGAGAGCCCACGCACCTTTTTTCGTCACTTCAGATAGAAAGGTTGGGTCAGATAGTTTTTCAATTGTTTTTGCTCCCGACGCAAAAGCTGGCACAAAACCTCGAAAGGTGCCGATTGACGATCCGATAGGCCACCCATTCAGTTTAGATGTGAACGCAATTCCTCCTAGAGGAGCCCCGACCCCACTCGCCGCTTTGGAAAAAACTAAAATATCAGGGTGAAAACCTGGAAAGCCCTCGGAAGCAAAGAAATATCCAGATCGGGCAAAACCACATTGTACTTCGTCAGCTATTACAAGCGCGCCATGGTTGTGAAGAATTTCTACGAGTCTAGCTAAGAAATTTTCTGGGGGCACGACACTACCGCCTTCTCCTTGAATTGGCTCGATGATCGCGGCCGCTACCTTCTTACCCTCTCGTGTTAACCGGGTTAAAGTATCGTCGGCATCTCGCAGCACTTGTTCAGCTTCGTCTGCAGTTCTAGGAAATTTTAAGAATTCAGAGCTTTGGCGAGGCGTTCTCCAAGTAGTCGGCGAAGTTCCAAAGGTCACTGCTGAGGAGCCGGCAGTCATTCCATGATACGCGCCTGTAAAAGATAATATTACTTCATTGCCCGTTTTCCAACGAGCCAATTTTAAGGCAGCTTCTACTGCATCAGTTCCAGTTGGCCCCGAAAGATGAATAACTGCATTCTCTCTAAGGATGAGCGCGGCTTGTTGTTGAATTGCAGATAGAAAATTCACTCTATCCTGAGTGGGGAAATCAAGTGTCGTTGTTAAACTTTGAGAAGCACGATTGAAAGTTCTTAGCTCGGGAGGATTGTGCCCTAGAGGCAAAGCTCCAGCCATTGTAAAAAAATCTAAAAAAATGTTGCCATCAACATCTTCGATGAAAGATCCTTTCGCGATTTTGGGAACTAGTGGGTAGCGGGTCGGATAAGAGATTGCGCTCGATTCGATTTTCGCTTGCTGAGCAATAAGAGCTTTTGCGTTAGGCCCTGGTAATTCTGTCGCGAGTACTATTCTGCATTTTCCAGCTGCGTATGCAACATGCGAATACATGCAAAGGCTCAAAATTGTAACTCGGACGCAAAAAGACTTTACATAGTTCGACTGCAACTTTTGCATACTGTTTTCCTGAATAAGAATCCTGCACATTGTGTGCCATAAAATTCACTACAAGTTGGGATTTCATTTTTACTTGGAATTAAAAAGCAAAATAAAGTCAGAAGTTTAGGTAGGGGCCCTGACGGGGATCGAAGCTACTAGTGACGTCTACCGGGATGCTTTTTGTATGCTCTGCCTTGCTTCCTGACGCGGCCATAAAAAAAATCCCATTATGGCTGCGCCACAATGAGATTTTTTTGGTGGAAGAGACCCCATTTAAAATAATAACAGACTGTTAGAACGAACATTTGGCTTTCTAAGCCAAATGGATAGGTATCAAAAGGAACAGTGTTCAGCTCCTCTATCTTATTCAATTCCTTTGGTTTCTACTTTCGACGCTTTCCCATTCTTGTCGAAATAAATATTGAATTGCCATCCATAACTACCGGTATCAAAGCGATAGACGAGCACTTCCTTTTCCGCTGGATAAAACGGAAAATTGTACATGCTGTCGTTGGACTTTTGTGGATCTCCTAATTCTTTAATTACTTGTTCCCGAGTTAATCCGA
>CAYOHD010000141.1:0-2482 GCA_964403705.1 uncultured Bdellovibrionales bacterium
GCATACTGTGTCGGCTTCGTCTTCATCTCACCAATCTTACTTGGAATCGGGAGATAACTCACCAACACAAAAAAGACATCAGCCGAATGCTCAAGTTTCATGATACGAGCCGCCTCAAGGAAAAGAATATTCTGATATTCCCCCACCGTACCACCAATCTCTATAATCGCGATGTCTGCCTTCGATGTCCGAGCTGCCTTTTTAATGCGTCGGATGACTTCCTGTGGAATATGAGGTACCACTTCAACGCAGCGTCCCTCATACTCAAGATTCCTTTCTTTTTCAATCACTGTCTTATAAACCAACCCAGTGGTCATATAGTGGTCTCTTGAGAGCTCCAGACCCATGAAACGTTCATAATTCCCCATATCCTGATCAGTCTCATAACCATCACGAAGCACGAAAACCTCCCCGTGCTCTGTTGGGTTCATGGTACCGGCATCAACATTGATATAGGGATCAATCTTCAGGGCGGTTACCGCGTATCCTTTTGATTGTAAAATAAGACCAATCGAGGAAGTTGCAACCCCTTTCCCGACACCGCTCATTACCCCACCAACCACAAAAATATATTTCGTCGCAGTTTTTTTCTTCAAGTTTCGTGTCGCCATAATTACTCTCTAAAGACAAAGAACCGTCACGAGATGGGAAACGGCTCTTTGGGAAATTACATTTGAAATACGAAGGGCTACGCGCCCTGAATTTTTACTTCGAATGAAGCCTCTACACCCTTTCCAAAACGAGCCACCACTTCATACTGTCCAACCATTTTGAAGGCCTTCGGAATATCAAGAATTTTTGGATCAATTTCAATACCCTCAACAGAAAGCGCGGCCGCGATTTCATCTGCTCCGACTGAACCAAACAAACGACCCTCTTCAGATCTCGTCCGTATCACCACAGAACGATCACGGAGCGCATTCGCCTGCAATAACAAGGTCCTTTTCTCATCTGCTATTTCTTCAGCTCGTTTCCGCTTGATTTCTTCTACCTGCTTAATCCCAGCTGGAGTAGCCACCTTGGCTATACCCTGAGGAAACAAAAAGTTAAGCGCGTAACCGCTCGCGACTTCTTTCACATCGCCGACTTTCCCAATCTTTGGGCTATCCTTCATGAGAATTACCTTCATACCCGAATATTTCACCGTATTAGTACGTTTTCCAGTGTACAGGAAAGCTCTCCTTCTTGGCAAGAAGCTTCTTCCTCTTCGTTTTTTCTCACCACTTTCTCACCCAAGCGGGCGTGCCACCTCCTCTACTACAGAATCAGCATGCTATCACCAAAAGAATAAAAGGCGAATTGATTTTCGATAGCCACACGATAGAGGTCGATGAGGTTGCGTTTTGCTCCCTTATCACGGAGAAAGGCGTCAACCAACAACATCAATGAGGTCTTCGGAAGGTGGAAGTTTGTAATCAAAATTTCTGCTCCCCCGAAATGATGCGGTGGAAAAATAAAAAGACTGGTCGTACCAGAATATGCCGAGAATTTCCCGGCATGACAAATCGATTCAAGCGTACGAAGCGCAGTGGTCCCTACTGCTATGATTGGATGATGTTCCAGTTTTGCGCTGTTTAAAAGATTTGCTACCGTATTCGAAACAGCAATACGTTCCGTGTGAAGTGTCTTAGAGAGAAAATTCTGCTCTGTCAGAGGAGCAAAAGTTCCTCGTCCAACATCGAGCGTCACCGTTCCCAGCGCAATCTCCTTCTTGGCAAAAGCCGCGAATACCTCATCAGTGAGATGAAGCCCGGCAGTGGGAGCGGCGACTGACGCCCCCGATTGAGCAAATATCGTCTGATAACGCTCACGTAACACCTCCTCGGGAATAATCTGATCTCCTTCGAGATAGTGCGGAACTGGTGTTTCGCCAAAACGATCGAGAAGGTCTCTCAGTGGAAGACTTGTCATGCTTTCCAAACGCACAGAAAAAGTAGCTTCTTGCTGATTTGTAACCTCAAAGTAATCTCCGTTTGGGAAGCGTAACCGTTGTCCAATATGTATTTTCCGATCAACCAAAACAGGGATATCCTTCCCTTCATCCCACTGGTTCATGAGTACGAATACCTCTATCCTTCCCCCGGTCTCCTTCGAAAGCCAGAGACGTACCGGGAGAACACGTGTATCATTGAGCACCAGAAATGAACGCTCAGGAAGATAATCAGCGATATTCCGAAAAATATCCAGTGTCACAGTATCGGTTCGAGTGTCATACACAAACAGACGAGCGCTGTCCCGTGGCTCAACGCCCTGCTTCCGGATAAGCTCCGGTGGAAGTGTATAATCATACTGATTCAGATCGATAAAATGCATACTAATAATCTCAAACGAGGGTAATAAAACATCCTACCACTCTCCCTTCTCCGGATGGTCTTCGGCAGATGCCAATGCTTCTGGCTGACGGAGAATGCGGCACCACACAAAACGCCGGAGCATATGCAATTCCTCCACTCGGAGCCAGACACAGAGAAACATATAGGCT
>CAYOHD010000142.1:0-2466 GCA_964403705.1 uncultured Bdellovibrionales bacterium
CCTGTTGCACTTCCTCTGGTGTCATCCTAAATGTCCTCCGCTTGTTGATTTGTTAGTCTATTATAACATATTTATATTTATTTGTAAATAGCTTGCTTTATTCGCCTTTTAAATGGGTTTTGTATGCCAGAACTGCCAGAAGTACAAACGGTGGTGACGCAACTTGGGCAGAAGCTGGTTGGTAAAACTCTGATTGGTTTTTGGAGTGATTGGGATCGAAAAACACTGCCTTCTTCCACAGCCATCCTCTGTGGAATACAGGGGGCGGTCGTTTGTAGGACGCGACGAATGGGCAAACACATCGTCATTGATTTAAGCAATGAACACTCGCTCGTGATTCACCTCAAAATGACCGGGCATCTGCTCTACAAGACGAACGAGAATCGCATGAGTCGTGCTTTTACCGAAGATCGATACAATGGCTATATCCATCATATTTTTACCTTTTCTGATACATCGACGCTTGAGTTTTCGGATATGCGAAAATTTGGGTGGGTGAGACTGGTTGAAACAAGTGAAGTAGAACAGCTTCCGAGTATCTCAGCACTTGGCGTGGATGCTCTTTCATCACAACTTGTGCCAACATTTTTGGGGGAGTTGCTCATAAAACGAGGGCGACGGACTATCAGCGATCTCCTGCTTGATCAGTCACTTATCGCGGGCATTGGCAATATTTATCGAAGCGAGGCATTGTTTCTCTCTGGTGTTCGGCCAGATCGCCTCGGTGTCACGCTGACTGTTCCTGAGCAAGCAAAACTCACCAGAGCGATTCGGCGAGTACTCGGGCAGGCATCTCGTCTGGGCGGGATGTCGGATGGGGATTTTCGCGACACAAATGGCTTGCCGGGCCGATTTGAAAAGAATCTTTTCGTGTATGGACGAACCGGTCAAGCGTGTCAGAAATGTGATACAATCATACAGAGAATGAAAATGGGTCAGAGAAGCGTCTTTTTTTGTCCCCATTGTCAAGCGTAGTAATGCGGGGGGGTATAAAACATAATGAAGTCGGAGTATGCAAACGAAACAGAAAGTCGTCATATTACTGGTGGCGCTCGCTATTGTTGGCCTGGGATGGTATTTTTTTAATACGAGCGACGAAAAACGTCAGGCAATCAGATTGGATAATGATACGAAGTCGATAAATTCTCTTGAGGAGAGCACCGCGAATCAGGGAGACGTGAGTCCTATTTCCGGTGTAGCCTGTGAACACTGGAATCGTCGTCCGGTTGCTGTGATGCAACCAGCCGACCCTTCGGCTCGTCCAGCCGCTGGGTTTTCTTCAGCAGATATGGTTTTTGAGATGCCGGTATTCACGAACTCAAACACCCGTTTGATGGGAGTGTACCTGTGTGATATTCCTGACGATATTGGTTCGATGCGCAGCGCTCGGCACGACTATCTCCCTCTTGCCAAGGGTCTCGATGCAGTCTTCATTCATTGGGGATACTCGAAGTTCGCTGAGACATTACTCGAACGCAAAGTGGTGGAGAATATCAACTGTTTGACGACGTCTTTTTGTCCACGTTGGACTCAGACAGGCAAGATGAAATATGAAGATACGGGCCGTATCACGCGCGAGAATATTTTGCAGGCAATGGAAAAGTACCAATACCGAACTACCAATAATTTTGTCGGATATCCTCATCAAAATGAATTATCTCTCGAGTCACGACCAACTGGCGGGCGTATCCGTCTCGCGTATCCAAATCCGTACGATGTCTCTTATGATTATGACAAGGCGACGAATACGTATCTGCGCACCTGGGATGATGAAGCAGATATGGACAAAAATAATAATGCTCGCGTCGCTCCAAAAAATATCGTCGTAGCGATAGTAGAGTCGGAGCAAGTCAAACTCGCAACTGATTACAAGGCACGCGGGGTGCAGGATCCGTGGGAGCTCGTTCCTGAGCATGACCGTGCTGGGTTGGATTATGGTGGGGTTGGCCGCTACAATAATCTCGAGATGGGAGATCCTTGGTTTGATACTAAAGATACAGGAGACGCTTTCTTTTATATGAATGGTCAGGAGATGAAGGGCGTTTGGAAAAAAGACAAGAGTAAACTTGAAAGCAAACTCACTTTCTATCAGGCCGATGGCAGTGAAGTCAAATTTGTACCCGGACAAATATGGGTCAATGTGGTAGAACCAAGCTACGGGATTAAGTGGGAACCAGGAAGTTAGTGTTTGTGGCGGACTTCCCCCCGAGAGCAGGCCGGTGTGGCCTGTTTTTGGTATACTGAAGATCAGAAATGAGAAAGAGCATTTTTGTTTTCACTGAGAATATAAAACCTCTCATATGTTATGCTTGCCTTCGCGGGAAGAACAGACCCTCCTCATTCTGGAATGAAGGTGAGTAAAGAATCTGAATTACGTATGTTATATTTTTTGCATGGTGAAGATGAAGTGCGCGTTGGTGATCGTCGGCGCGAACTCTCAGATGGTTTTCAAAAAAAGTATCCGAC
>CAYOHD010000143.1:0-2372 GCA_964403705.1 uncultured Bdellovibrionales bacterium
CTTGTTTGCTACTTCCTTCATGATCATTAAAAAGAAAGTCTAGTTAACGTGCCATATGCGATAGTCACCACTTTCATAAAGCACCCTCCCTTGAATCTCACCAACATTCGTTTTCCGAAATTCCGGCGTTTCAATCACGTACCCCACTACTCCCGGAATGATCTGACGATAGACATAGGAAGTTGTGAGATCAACTATTTTGGCAGCATTTTTCTGATCAGTCTGGATATGCTTTAGACCAGGGATTTCGGATTCAAACTTTCGAAGAAGATTAGTGAACTCTCCTTTGTAGCATTCTGGGTTCTGGGAACAATACTGTTCCTTTCCTTTTCCAGAAATAATTTGCCACTGAATGTTCGGCCCCATAAGCATACCGGGAATAGTTGCAAAGATACAAAATCCGATTCCAACGATAGCTAAGATGCGGTGTGTCCTGTAGAGTAGGCCAAGGAAAACCCACCCGAAAAGATGTACCATGACAATACCAAAAGTGAGGAATTTCGAGAGATTCAGATTTCCGAACGAGGTCGAGAAGGCGAATGGAAGTACCCATGCCATTGCTACCGACATCCAAAAAACCGGATTTTCAGTGAATCGATATTTCCTTTTATACACAAACCAAATCATTGTCAGAAGAAGTAAACCTTCGAATAAAATGCTTCGCGCATAATATGTTGACCCATTCCAGATAACGAGATTACGCTTTTCTGAGGCATAGCCCCATTCTGATGGGTCACGCAGTGCAAGAAACGATGTTGGGGAATCTTCTTCTGGTTGTTCTTGTTGCACTATCACTTCTCTCTCGCCTTCATTCACTTCCCTGAAGATAGTTGATTTCACATGCTGCCACTGAGCATCAATGATTTCGCCTACAATTCCACCCATCCCAACAAGGGTGACAGATCCAACAATAGCTAACATCATAGCTGCGAGTATCACCTGTATCCGTTTCTCTTGCTTACGGATAATCGACCTCAGAAAAGATATGCCGAGAAACACGAGCAAGAAAACAGCAAAAAGCTCGCTCACTAGAAAAAATCCAGCGATAAACAACGTAAGAAAAATAAGATTTTGAATATCCATTTCTCGCTGCCAGTAACGTTCCTCGATAAGAAATACGGCCGCGATCATGAGCGGTATATTCACCCATGTAATACCAGAAAGGATGTAAGAAATCGGCGCATTGATTGGCCAATTCCATCCCTGACCAAGTCCCCAGCCAAAAGCGGAGAGGTGTGTTGAGGTAAAACTGTCAAAAAGAAAAAAGGAGCTGCCAGAGAAAAATACGACCATCGTCCCAGAAACAGCATATTGGACACTCCCCGTCCATCTCTGGAGTAGTCCATAAAATAGAGCGAGCGCACCCATGACATAGCTCAGTTTGAAGAGATCAAGCGCGGTTGACGCATCCGTTTGAAAAACTAGGCCAAGGGCAGCTGAAACGATCTGGGTTCCATAGTGATAGGTCTTAATATACTCCGATTCCGGACTGAGCGGGTTCACTAGCGGGAATACCCCATTGTCCAGGAATGATTTAACTACTGGGCGGTGCAGCCATTCATCTAAGACAGAAGTCTGATAGATCTGCAAGAAGAAGAAGAATAGACACATTAAAAAGCTAGCAATCAAAATACCACTAAAAAATTGCCAGTGAGTCTTCTCGCGTAGATTGGCAAAGGATGCTCGGATGGACCCCCGAAAATGCCATAAGATAGCAAGCGCTACAAATCCCCATATAAGTGTCACTGCGACAGCTATCAATCGTTTATCCGGAAAAATAAAAAGGGTGCCACAGAGCGAGAGTGTATAAATTGGAAGAGCAATAAAATACCCTATACCCAATGTCAGAGAACGTTCAAAAGACAAGCCGCCAATAAGGCGATAAATCCATCTTCCGGTTATCGCTAAAATAGCGAAAAAGATAGCAGCTGCGGACGACTGAACGAGAAAGTCAAAAATCAGTTCAAGGGCTTGCATGCCACAATAATAGCATATTCAAGCCAAAAATCCGACTTAATCGTCGTCACGGTCGGCCGTGTCGAGAAACCAGTTGATGAAGCCAAGGAGGATCGAAAGAGCGAAGGCTGCTACGATCGCGTGGAGGAACGTATCGACTTCAAACCCCTTTACGACTCCGCCGAGGAGCCAGAGGAGGAACCCATTGATGACGAGTGTAAAAAGGCCAAAGGTGAGGAGGTTGATCGGAAGTGTCAGGAGAACCAGGACCGGCTTCACAGTAAATCCGATGAGCCCCCAAAGGAGCGAGAGAACGAGCGCTGCCTTCCAGCTCGCGACCGATACCCCCGGCATATAGTGAGCGATGAGCCAGAACGCCCCAGCTCCCAACCCCCAGCGAAGAAGCAGTTTCATAG
>CAYOHD010000144.1:0-2334 GCA_964403705.1 uncultured Bdellovibrionales bacterium
AAGCAGCAGTGCTAAATCATGGAGAACTTGTATTTGATGGCGAACCGGTTGATGCGATTCGTGCGTTTCGTGAGAAACTTTTTAACACCGAAACCGAAGGGGATAGTGAATCGCCCCATGTCGATCAAGACCCAGGAGTGGAACTTCAAGAGTCAGTCGCTAAACATGATGCGGTCGCTCAGCTCGCACCTGTAGGGGATTTAGCTTCTTTAGAGGATACGACTTTAGGTGAGAACCATAAAAAGATCAGGATAACAGGTGCAGGTTTTTCGAATCCTGAGGAAACGAATTCAAATCATATTCGTACAGGTGGGAAGTTACAGGCTCAGATCAGTTGGGAAGCGGTTGCTCCGGTCTCTGATGTCATTTTCTCTTTTGAGGTATACGATCTTCAAGGCAATTTGGTGTTCGAGTCTTCCTCTCGAGAAGAAGATTTTGGAGTATTAGAGGGTATCGGAAATGTGTGGTTCACATGGAAGGTAATTCCACTTTCTGATGGGGCATATCGTGCAAATGTTGGAATTACCTCGCGTGATGGTGGAATTGTTTATGACTGGCTTGAAGCAAAATATACTTTTGAGGTGACAAATGATTCCAAATCCTTAGGGCTTGTACACTTGCCTGTAGAAGTCCACTTGAATCGTATCGAGTCTGCTCATGTCGAATAAAAACGATCCCTTTGTTGACGCTGTAAAGCATCGTTCTGATGAACTGCGGAAAAGTAAAGATTTTGATCCGCGTGTGGAACAAAAATTGAATTCAATATATGAGCAATATATTCCACCTCATTCAAACCAAGAAACAGCACATCTTGTCGATGTTGCTGAACGTGATGCCTATATAGATCCTTTCCCTCCGATTGGTAGTCAGAAGATGGCTGGTGCTGCAATTAAGAAGGGTGTACGTGTAGCGATCGGCTGGTATATCCAATATATTGCTCAACAGATATCTACTTTTGGTTCGGGTGTAGCCCAAGCTTTGCGTGCTCTCCAAAGAGATGTCGATGAACTAAAAGCTTCACGTGGTTCATCGGATGTGGACCGGTTGATCGAATCGCTACAGTTGGGAACATTAACATCGGAAATTTATGAAAAGGTGTCTGATTCTTTTGTGAATTCCGATAAGCGTATACTTTTTTAAGATGCTGTAGATACACAAATTTTGCATGGTGCTACTAAAGCAATTGTTGTTGATATGCGCCAAGAGAAATTGGCAGAACTTCCAGCGACAGTTGATTCACGACGATCCCATTTTGTTTCAGTCGTGAAAGACTTAGAGGACATGAGTATTGGCGGAATTTTCCTGCACGGAACAATAGATTTCTTTTCGCCATTGCAGCGTATTGAGTGTATTACCCAGGCGAAACGAGTTCTTGCGGAAGGTTCACCGCTTGCCATTTTGGTGCGCACATCAGATCCAATAGATGATTTAGATGCACGAATCGCGGCTGAAATTACGGCTTCAAAGGCTTGGAGCGAAGAAACATGGCAACATGTTCTTTCGCAGTCGTTTAGAGATACTCAACAGGTTACAATTGACGAAAAAGGATTCGCATTATTCCTTGCAAAGAATGGCTAGCCGATGATTTTGCAGGTTCTTCCTAGTATTTCTCCTCATGACGCGATTTCTCAACATGTAATCCGGGTGGATGACGAATTGAAAAAGTCAGGGATTGATTCTTCGATCTTGGCACATCATATACATCCGCAGTTTTCTAACAGAGTTCTGTCGCAAAGCGACATCAAAACTTTTGATGGTACCCATATTGTTTATCATATGAGTATTGCATCGTCGCTCGCAGAGAAAATTCATTCCAGCAATGCAGCTGTCGATTTGTGGTATCACAACATCACCCCTTCATATTTTTTTGAACCATGGGAACCATATGTTTCACTTGAACTTAGAATCGCACGCCATCAGCTGGCGCAGATGGCAATCCGTGCCGATCGTGGTGTAGCGGCATCTTACTATTCACAAAGAGAGCTAGAACAATATGGATGTAGGCATACTTCGGTCATGCCTGTGTTGTTTGATCAGAAACAGAAGGTTGCCAGCCTTTCAACCTCGCAGCGTAAGGGAACCCAGATCCTGTCAGTAGGGCGCTTTGCTCCACACAAGAAAGTGGAGAAACTTATTATGGCTCTCTCCCAATATCGCAAGCTTGTAGATCAAGAAGCGCAACTTCATCTAGTAGGGACCTCTTCGTCAAAATGGTATTTTGAATCTCTTAGTACTTTGATAGAGAACCTCAACGTACGAAATGCAGTTCATATTCATGACGGAGCGTCAGATGAAAAGCTCGCTTTATTGTATTCTCGTGCTGATGTGTACTTG
>CAYOHD010000145.1:0-2296 GCA_964403705.1 uncultured Bdellovibrionales bacterium
GAGCACACACCAATAATCCCCTCATACCGGAATCTCCGGACAAGAAATATGATACCCACGCCATAAGTACGAACCCCAAGCCCCAGGCCACATCAGCAACGTCGTTTCTTTTCTTCAAGAGAGAAACAATGAACCATAGACTCATATAAACGAAGAGAACAACGATCAGTGTCGTAAAGTAATTCATAGCCCAATCTTCTGGGCGATGAAATACGTCACGGTAGAGACAGATGCCGCGAGCGTGGTGCCCCATGCCAAATCGACGATGGTTACCGTAAGCGGCCAATCCTTGAGCGTCGCGAGATTCGTGAGATCATAGGTCGCGTATGTCATGAAGCCAAAGAGCGCCCCAATGAGCAGAGCATCCATCCATGATTTCTTCTCGACAGCCGGTGCGATGACAAAAAAGATGAGTCCCCCGATAAAGAGAAGATAAAAAAGAATGGCTGCCGTCCAATTAAAATCTGTCTTCATCAAAGAACCGATTTGGCCACGATAGAAGTCCTTAGCAACCAGTCCAAGCCAGATCATATCGATAGCGAAAAAAACAGGTAACGCGATAGCGTAGAGTTTGAGAAACATATTGTCAAAAGATGAATAAATAATTTCCACCAACACTTCATGAGAGCGACATCCTAAAGAATAATTCGACACTCTCATTTTAGCAGAATACCATACTGTGGTATCTTAAAAAAATGATCAGCAAGAAACTTCTCATCAACACGCTGTGTGAGTTTGGTCCTGTCTTTGGCTTTCTTGTGGTATTTGAAATTCGGGGCTTCATGGCTGGAGTGATTGCCATGATGATAGCCACACTGGTCGCCTTATTCGTCCTGCACCATGCAGAGAATCACCTTCCTTTCTTTGCGCTCCTCTCATCAGGATCCGTGCTCTTTTTTGGTGGTATATCACTCCTCATCCATATTCCCAGTCTCTTCATATTACGAGACACGGTATTTGATGGTATTTTTGGAATCACACTTCTTCTTTCAGTTTGGCACGGAAAACCACTTTTCAAATATATTTTTCGAGGCGTATTTGCAATTACCGAGAGAGGCTGGAGCGTCCTCAGTTTACGTTGGGGAATTTTTTTTCTCATACTTGCTGTCACGAACGAATGGGTACGCTGGACACTCTCCCCGGAAGATTGGGTGATTGCCAAAATATGCATCATCATCGCATCCGTCATATTTGGCACATACCAATTCAAGCTGACGCGTGAGGAACGACTCCCCAATGCGACAAAATGGGGAATACAAGCCTAACAAAAGCTCCTCAAAAAACTTCCAAAAATCTAACGATTCAAATACGTAATCGTGAGTTGCAAGCAAGTGGCGAAGATTCCCCAGACGAGATAAGGAATATTGGCATACACGACCCAGCGGAGATCCGGCGACGCATGCCACAAAACAGAGAGCGCCCAGACGAGCGTCCCGACAACCAAGAGAATATCAATCGAAGAAAGCAGATTATTCTTGAGTCCAAATTGAATCGGTGTGAAAGCAAAATTAAAAACAAGATTAAGGGCAAACGGCACGGCAATCATCCAGGGAATCTGCTTCGTGAATGCCTGATAAAACACAGTGCCAAAAGAAACAGCAATAATCAGATACAATACCGTCCACACTGGTCCAAACAACCAAGAAGGTGGCGCCCACACGGGCTTGATCAATTGCGAGTACCAGTTATATGTATCCATAGGAATGATTTCAGATTTAAGATTTTAGCCTTCGCTTCTGCTGCGCCTGAGATAAATAATTATTCCTCGTAGATACCTTCTTCCCACTCTTCAATTCAAGTTTTTTGCGTGCATCTCCCGCAACATCACCGCCTTCTTTGGCAGCTTTCTTGTTTTCAATAAATCCCTGCGCATCCTTATTCCTCGCAATCTCAGTCGTTGATGCTTCACCAAGCATGGTAAAAATAAGCTCAAGGTCATTCATATGGTCACGCACATTTTCACGTTTCAAACCTTTGAATTTTTGATACTCGCTCGGTGTCATACCAAATGTTGCCTCCGATATTTCAGCAGTAAGAATGGCATATTCTTGCCCCTCTTGTACTCCACGTTTTTTCCATTCATCGGTAAGAGTCTCACGTACCTCAATACCGCGCATTCTTTTTTCAATCCACGCGTCGGAATATCCCTTGGCTTTATACAAAGCACGTGTTCTTTTTGTGGCAAGTTCTGGATCCTCGATTTCCTGAACTCGCTCATAACCCACCTTCGCCAACCAGCGCTTAAATGGTTCGGCTTTAGGCGAGGGGATAGCTTGGATAATACGAAAAACCGTCT
>CAYOHD010000146.1:0-2267 GCA_964403705.1 uncultured Bdellovibrionales bacterium
CCATACCCACAACTCCTTCTTCTTCTAAAATATGCATCAATCGAGCGGCTCGTGGATACCCAATTCCAAAAGCAGTCTGCAAAGATGTGGTCGAAGCCTTCTGCGATCGAATGAAAAGATCTCTCGCTTGGTCAAATAGCTCATCTTTCTCGCTATCACCGCTCGAGCTCCCCTCATTCCCAGCACTCACTCCCGCGGTGATATCATCTTCCAAGCTGTCCTCTTCACCCCAGGCTTCCTTCTCTTTGCGCCAGTGATTCGTCACACGACGAACTTCATCCGTTGAAACATAGACTCCCTGAAGACGTTTGGTTTCCCCATTTGGAGCCACATAGAGCATGTCCCCATTCCCAAGCAACTTTTCAGCTCCACCAGTATCCAAAATCGTTCGAGAGTCCACCTGCGATGAAACCTGAAAAGCAATGCGGGTTGGCAGGTTGGTTTTAATCAGACCAGTAATCACTTCGACACTTGGTCGTTGAGTCGCCAAAATAAGATGAATGCCCACCGCGCGAGACATCTGAGCCAAACGAACGATTTTGGGTTCCACTTCCTTCCCGTATGCCACCATGATTTCCGCCAACTCATCAATCACAATCACAAAAAATGGCAGTGGTTCCAGATCCACTTCTCGTACCGCGCCGGTGCGCTCATCAACTTCTACCTTCTGATACCCATCACGGCACAACTCATGATACGCGGGAAGATCACGCACATGCACCGCTTCCAATAATTTATACCGACGCTCCATTTCACTGATTGCCCACTGGAGAGCATTGACCACCTTTTTCCCATCAACCACGACATCTGTTTTAAGATGAGGAATACCTTTATACATGGAGAGTTCTACTCGCTTCGGATCAACGAGTATCAATTTCACTTCATCCGGGGAATTCTTATACAAAAGCGAAGTGAGAATAGCATTCACGCACACGCTTTTTCCTGATTTCGTTCGCCCAGCAATCAGGAGATGCGGCATCTCGCCAAGATCCGCAAAAATACTCTTCCCCGTGACATCTTGCCCAATACCCAGGAGAAGAGGAAATTTCGAATCACGAAATTCCCGATTCTCGATAATTTCGCGCATCCGCACCATTGCCTTCGACTTATTGGGAATTTCAATACCGATATAGGATTGTCCTGGAACGGGCGCTTCAATGCGCACCGACTCCGCTGCCAATGCCAAAGCGAGATTATTCGAAAGACCCGTAATCCGAGACAACTTCACCCCGGCTCCCGGACGAAAGGTATACCGCGTCACCGTTGGACCGACTGTGATTTCCCCTGGCTCCACCTCAATGCCGAAGTGCTTGAGCGTACTCATAATCACGTGCTTCGAACGATCGGTATCTCCGCCCAAAGCCTCACCCGATTTTGATTCCAAAAGCTCGGTTGAGGGCTTAATCCAGTTAGCTCGCGGTCGACGACGACGTCGCTTGACCGATGTCTCTGGCATAATATCCTCGGCATCGCAATCAAACACTGATTCTTCTCCCTGGTCAGCATTCATTTCTTCTTCATCCTGAACGCTACTCTCTAACGACTCCTGATTTTCTTCATCCTCATGAAATCGCAGACTCTCAATATTGCCGTCCGAGAGCGACTCCCCTGGAAGAGAAGTAATTTCTGAAGAAATACTCTCCATCTCTAGAACTTGTTCTCTGTCTTCTTCTAATTGATCCGGATCAAGAGTATCGTCCTCCGCTTTGGTCATCTCAGACGCAAACACCTGTTCTTCCAGTGTATCGGAAGTATCCCCTTCCCCTGTCTCCTTTTTCGGCAACGCACAGCGAGTCCGTATCAATTCAAACCAATGGATAAGAGAAACATTGAAAGCGGCAATGACTCCAATCAAAAACAGCATGAGAAGAATGATTCCACCAGCCAACCGACTCGTGAGTCCAAGCAAGAGTGAGGAAAAGCCATATCCGATAAACCCACCCCCTTGCCCTGCCTGTGCTAAACGCAAAAGCTCCGTACCAGTGTTACCTGAGAGAAGATGTATAAAACCAAGCAGAGACAGAAAAGCAATCAATAAGCCCACATATTTGACAGCATCCGCGAGCGTCGTCTGACGGCGAGTCAGAAACATCACCCCTGCCACCATGAGTATCAATGGGAAAGGCCATTTACCGTATCCGAACAACATTCCCATTCCACCATCAAGCCATTCACCGAGCTTGCCCGCCGCATCCACGTACCCCAGGATGAGAATGAGAGCAAACGCGAATAGCAAAACGGCCGCAATGCTCCGCTTAGCATCACTG
>CAYOHD010000147.1:0-2256 GCA_964403705.1 uncultured Bdellovibrionales bacterium
TTTGTATTCATCTTTCTCAATTTTGAAACGACCGTCCTGTGGTAAGCGATGTTCATCCAGTTTCAAATTCGACAACACTTTGATACGTGCCACGATCCCTGTCGCTACATCTTTGGGCAAAGTCATTGCGTCGTGAAGCACACCGTCAATCCGATACCGCACTACTACATCCTTTTCTTCTGGTTCAATATGAATATCTGATGCCGATTGGAGAATAGCGTGTTTGAGGAGCGTATCGACAATCCGGATAATCGGGAGACCAGCCGCGATTTTTTCGAGATCCCCGTCCTTCTCTTCTTGTTGGTCCTTATTGACTTCATCCGTCAAAATATCCCCGAACTCAGCTTTGAGACTCTTTTCATATTGGCGCAAAACAGTCTGGACACTCTCACGCGTCGTAAGACAGGGTACGATTTTGAGGCCAGTTTTCTTTTTAATAAAGTCGATGGTCTGAAGATCTTCGGGATTGAGCATGGCAACCTTGAGGTCGGTCCCTGTCTTCTGAAAGGCAATGATATTGTATTTCTTGGCAATTGGTTCCGGAACGATAGAAAGAATATCAAACGGAATCTGTTCCTTGGAGAGATCAACAAATGGAATACCTAAAACATAGGCATAGATTTTTTGGAGCTCTGCTTCTTGGATAAGCTTCTTCTCCAAGAGACATGCCCCGAGTTCTTTGCCGCTGGTCTCACACTCTTTGATAGCAACATCAAGTTCTTGAGGTGGTACAATATTGGAATCACGCAAAAACTCTTTCAGTTGTTCTGGTCTGACGCGCATAAAATTTTAGTTTGTATTTCTTTTGTATTATACCACCTCGACATCATAAAAGACCTCTCGGATGAGAGGTCTTTTATGAGATTCGAAGTATCACATCATTCCCGGCATCCCCATACCGCCACCCATACCCGATAGATCAGGAGTCTTTTTTTCTTCTGGGAGGTCGACAACCGCTGCTTCGGTCGTAAGGAGAAGTGCTGCCACTGAGACCGCGTTCTCGAGTGCAGTACGAGTTACCTTGAGCGGATCAATAATCCCCGCTTTGAGCATATCCGCCTCATAACTATCCTTGGCTGCATTGTAGCCAGCGTTTACTCCTTTGGTACCAGTCACCGTATTGAGAACAACACTCGCATCACTCATCCCTGCATTCGAAGCAATTTGGCGCAGTGGTTCTTCGAGGGCCTTTATCACCGTCATGTATCCGGCCTTGAAATCATTCTCTACTTTCCCTTCTTCCTTCTTAAACTTCTCTCCTGCCTCAAGCGAGGCTTTGACGAGCGCTGTCCCACCACCCGCGACAATACCTTCGGCAATAGCGGCTTTGGTAGCAGCCACGGCATCCTCCATCTTGTGTTTCATGTAGGTTAGTTCGGTTTCGGTAGCAGCCCCGACACGGATCACTGCGACACCGCCCGAGAGCTTGGCCATTCGCTTCGTGAGTTTCTCTCGTTCATAGTTTCCCTCAGCTTTGCTTGCCTGAGCTTTGAGCATAGCCACTCGTTCATTGATCTCAGCCTTCTTCCCTTTACCACCCACAATGGTCGTATCATCTTTGGTTGCGATCACCCGAGCTGCCCGACCAAGCATTGAGAGCTCGGTTGATTCGAGTTTCATCCCTTTCTCAGCTGAAATCACCTGCCCTCCTGTGAGAAGCGCGATATCTTCGAGCGTAGCTTTACGGCCATCACCAAATTCCGGAGCTTTTACTGCCAGAACATTGAGAGCCCCACGAATGCGATTGAGAATAAGCATTGCCAAGGCTTCTCCATCGACATCTTCCGCGATAATAACAATATCCTTCTTCCCAGCAGCCGCCATTTTCTCAAGCACCGGAAGAATTTCCTGCGAAGAAGAAATCTTTTTGTCGGTAATCAAAATAAATGGTTCTTTGATTTCCGCCCGCTGACTCGTCGCATCAGTCAACATGTACGGTGAAATATATCCTTTATCAAAACTCATTCCCATCACAATTTCTTTGGAGAGACCAAGGGTTTGCGATTGCTCTGTCGTGACGACGCCATCGTTCCCTACCGCTTCCATCACATCTGCAATCATCTCCCCCATCTCTTCCGACTCAGCTGAAATAGTTGCGACGTTCACCTTTTCTTCGCGTGAACTAATTTTTTTAGAATTTTTCTTAAGCAGCGCTACGACATCGTCCTTGGCTCGTTCCATCCCGTGGCGAATCCCGATCGGATTAATCCCAGTTTCGACAAACTTGAGCCCCTCACGCACCAAAGCCTGAGTGAT
>CAYOHD010000148.1:0-2246 GCA_964403705.1 uncultured Bdellovibrionales bacterium
TCCCACTTTTTTGCCGATAGCCACAAAACGAGCATAATCAATCTGCCGCGTATACGAAGAAAATCCAGCGAGTAAGAGTTTTGGTTTTTCTTTCTTCGCCAACAGTTCAAGCTTGTCATAATCAATACTTCCATCTTCTTCCGTCTGATAGCGCACAAAGCGATACACCTTGGCCGGCAGAGTCACTGGATGCCCATGTGTCAGGTGCCCACCATGGGAGAGATCCATACCGAGTACGGTATCGCCCGGCTGAAGAAGTGCTGCATAGACCGCCAGATTCGCCTGCGCTCCCGAATGTGGCTGCACATTGGCATGCTCCGCTCCAAAGAGTTTTTTTGCCCGTTCAAGAGCGAGTGTCTCAACGACATCGGTAAATTCCTGCCCGCCATAATACCGCTTACCCGGATAGCCTTCGGAATATTTGTTGGTCAACACTGTCCCCAACGTTTCGAGTACGGCTTTTGAGACATAG
The DNA here is from genome assembly GCA_964403705.1 of uncultured Bdellovibrionales bacterium. Taxonomy (GTDB): domain Bacteria; phylum Patescibacteriota; class Minisyncoccia; order Moranbacterales; family UBA1568; genus JAGOSP01. The sequence goes on from CAYOHD010000148.1 coordinate 473, forward strand.
TTCTCCGAGGCAATCATCTCAAGCCCCTCTTCTTGGCGCTTCTCCTCCCCCATCACTGCGGCATACACCGCTGCGTCTTGTGCCTGTAAAATTGTGTGTTTCATAAGAGATAGTCTTATTCAGAATATCCCTATCCTAGCAAGAATCCCCTTTCCTCGCACTATTGACTCTTAAGCTAAAAAGGTGTATAATTATACTTCTCCCGAAATAGCAACTTTACAATCAAAGCCCATACCGGAGGGATTGATCCGGGATATGAAAGGAATCAGCAATGTTTATTCGAGATTTTCTAGCTGGACTATTCTTCTTTATCATCGCGCTGACAATCTTCTGGAACGTGATGAACCTCCTCATCTACGGTTTCAGCAAAGATGACAACAAGCCGCTGTTCAAGCCAACCCTCCCTCGAACGATGCTGGTTGTATTGGTGATGGAAATTCTGCTCTTCTTTTACCTGTGCGTCACGCCAAACTAGCCGCCGTGTCGGCACCACGCCCGAGGAACTCTGTCACCCTGTGACACCCTGAGTTCCTCGGGCTGTTTTTCCCCCAGCTACACCTGTATCGTCATTCCCGCGAAGGCGGGAATCCAGATGTCACTCATCTTTATTTTTTCTCACGCAAAAAGGCACTCGGACGAAACACTCCCGATTACCTCTGTTTTTTCTGAGTCAATTCAGTAAATACTCAATTCACTTGTTCGTGGAGACTAGATTCCCGCCTTCGCGGGAATGACACGCTCCGTTACTCACACATCGGAAGTATTCCGCTCGATTTTCCCCGTCACGAATTCACGGAGGGCTTCGCGATAATCACGCAGGAGTGGACGTTTGGTATTGCGAAGTGCTGAGTACTGAGGACGTTTAGCCGGACGAGGGAATGCATCGGGTGAAACCGGGTGTACCATGACATCTGGTCTCACAAGACGAAAAAGCTCTTGCGCTGCCTCATACCAGGTCGCCACACCACTATTAACAAGATGATAGATTCCAAATGCCGCCTGATCTTCTATCAGAGCGCGAGTTGCCCGTGCCAGGTCGGGAGCATACGTAAAACAACTCCGCTCCCCATCCACCACGCTCACCTCGGTTTTGCCCTCCGCTCCTGCCAGTATTTTCTCAAAAAAACTCTGTTTCCCATCCGCAGAAAGAGCTTTGGCTCCAAACAACTTCGAGAGGCGAATCACGTAGTGTTTCTTCGATTCGACTCGTACCGCTTCCTCCCCTTTCCATTTGGTCATTCCGTAGTGAGAGAGTGGTTTCGGCTGATCATCTTCAACATAACCCTGTTCCTGAGTGCCATCAAACACATAATCCGTTGAATAGTGCACCAAAATAGAATCTCTTTCTTTGGCCAGTCGCGCAAGTCTTTGCGGCACTTCCGTATTGAGCACTTGCGCTCTCTCTCTTTCCAAAGTATCCGTCTCACAGAGGTCTACCGCATTGTATGCGACAGCATTGATGATAATATCTGGGCTTGCCACGCGAATCCGTACTTCCATTTTATTAAAATCCGTCAAATCGATTTCCTCTCGATCCCAGCTCAAGACAATATATCGGTCGCTTTCACCAAACGCTCGGGTCAATTCTTGCCCGAGCATCCCCCGAGCACCCAGAATCAGTACTATTGATTTATGATTTTCCATACTGACTCGCAGAGTATTGTTGATATTCACCACTCTTCACCCGCTTCCACCAGTTTTCATTTTTTTGAAACCAATCGACAGTACGCGCCAATCCTTCTGCCAGTGACACGCTTGGCTCCCATCCCAGTTC
>CAYOHD010000149.1:0-2217 GCA_964403705.1 uncultured Bdellovibrionales bacterium
GATCAGACCAAGATTTTCTCGAAATTTTTTCGGGCTTCCAATGCGGTACGCTCTTTTACTGATGGTAGTGGACTCGGGTTGTCTGTGGTAAAGTCGTATGTAGAAGAAAACGGAGGAACCGTGAGTTTTGAGAGTAAAGAGAATGTCGGAACAACATTTATTATCAAACTTCCTCTGGGGGAGAATGTGTAAAATAAAGGTTCGCTAAATTGTGTAAAGTAAAAAAACGGGTATGAGCGAAGAAAAGTATGTCTTAATTGTTGAAGACGATCCGTTTTATTCGAGTATCTATAAGACGAAAGTTGAAAAAGAAGGGATACAATCAGTCTTGGTGCATGATGGGGCGGCAGCTATGGCAGCGGTCCAGAAGAAAAAGCCGAGTTTGATTGTCCTCGATTTGATTATGCCTGGAAAAGACGGTTTTCAGGTATTGGAAGAGCTGAAGGCAGACCCAAACTCAAAAGACATCGTTATTTTAGTACTTTCTAATTTGAGTCAAGAAGAAGACATAAGACGCGTGATGGATATGGGTGCGACGGAATATCTTATCAAGTCAAATATCCCTCTCGGGGACTTAATTCAGAAGATTAAGGGGTACCTCGGATAACTCTGGGTCACTCAGAGTCGTGCTTGTGCGTATTTGGTGATGAAGTATGAGCGAGTGATGATTCAAAGGAGCGCGAGAAGCGCTTTTTTGGTATATACTGAAAGAAAAGTATGGAAGCAAAATTGATACCGAGACAGCAAAAACGACGACGCGCCAGGAAACTCGCTCGTTTTTATGGGATTTTAACGGTTTTTGTTTTTAGTGTGTATTTTTTGGCTGGTTTTTTTCTCCATCCATTGTTTTTGGTGAGCGATATTCGAGAGAAAATTCGAGCAGTTGCTGATACGGTCAATGTTTTGGCTCGTGTTCTGAATCCACCAGTGAAACCGGTGGTTACTGCGACAAGCGTTTGCGTGAGCGGTAATCCAGCAGTGATTTTGGATTGGGCGGATGATGCAAACTCGGTGAGCTATGATATTACTCGTGATGGCTTCCCTCTCTCGACGGGTGTGGTGGCGTCTGAGTACACCGATACAGCGGTTACGCTTGGACAAGCGTACAGCTATGTTGTTACGGCGCTCGGGCCAATGGGTCCGGGATTCAGTGATGCTGACTCGGTATCAGTAAATGCGCCGGGAGAATGTACGGCAGTCATCGTTCCGAGTATCCTCTTTCAGACTTTCGCGGGGAAGAATATTTCAGGGACAACAGAACGGCATTTTACGACTGATCGTAATCCGCGTGTGACGGGTGTAACGAATATAGCGAATGCCCGAGTAGAGTTGCTGATAGAGAGTGAATCAGAAGTGATTCGGACGACTGTGTTTGCGAACATAAATGGGTATTTTGAATGGCGCTATGAGGGGAAGCTTGATTTCGCCACGTATACTCTTACCGCAACAGCGATTGACCAGGGGAATCCAGCCATTTCGGTCTCAGGAACCCTGAAAATTGGTATTGAATCAGCTGCATCTCAAGATGTAAGCAAGCAGAAGGACGCTCTTACGGCAAAAAATGTATCAGAAGCGGAAAAAGTGATACAGACACGTCCGGATTTTGATTTTTCTTTACAGTTGGCGGAGCGAGAACTCTATGCTGGAGATACGGTACACGCGACCATCATCTGGCAACATCTTTCAGATGAGCTGGTAGGGACTGAGGGAGAAGCCTTTTTTCAGCTGATTGATGGGGATGGAAAAATAACCTCTCAGTTTTCTCAGGCATTCATTTTCGCTCGGGACGCCTCTCTTGAACAAGGCTTCATCGTACCTTATGGTATGCCGGATAAGGACTATCGCGTGAGAGTCGAGGTAAGAGTACTTTCGTATCGAGTATTTCACGAGGAAATGTTGCGCATCCTCCCTCTTCCTTTGCTACAATTAGGCAGTACCACCATGACTTATGAACAAGCGGTGAGCCATATCGGATGGATTTCATTTCTCATTCTTTTCTTGTTCCTTTGGTGGCTCCTTCTCTTTCTTCGTGAATATTTTCTGTATCTTCAGTCGACACGCTCTCTTACCGGGAAGGATCTTCATGTGGCGGGATATTTTTAGATTTTAAAAAAGTCTTCTATTTGTAATTCTCATTTACTATGCTCTACATTGATGCTGCTCTTCAGGGAATATTCCTCGCCACGCTTTCTCTCTCTATGGTGTATATCGTAGGAG
>CAYOHD010000150.1:0-2195 GCA_964403705.1 uncultured Bdellovibrionales bacterium
GTATATAGAAACAAGTCAGCACAATGAAAATTTCGGGATGTTTCTTGAGTGTCTGCACGAAACTTCAGCTTTGTTTGAAGATCTTAATACTCTAGGAAAGTATATTGATAAGTGCATTGACTCTCAGGACTTACAGGAGATGCAAAAAAAACACCACCTATGGTTGAATATACGGAATCATATTAGACATGATATTAGAGAAGGCTTTGATAGAGAAATGGATGCGAGAAAGAATACCAGAGCAAAAGAGCTAGGATTGGATCCTCAGCTTCAAATGGACATAAAACTCAGAGTAGATTTTATACAGATAGGAACTACTATTGTAACCATTAAGGAAATAAGTGATTATTTAGACTTGGCAACTGATTTTAATAACACTCTTCTTCCAGAATGCGCAGAATTGATTGAGAAATTAGGACGGGAATGACAGGTGGGGTAGGGGAAAAATGAAGAATACCTTTTCGGATAAAGAATCGTATGCTTACGCCCGGACAAGAAGCATAGATTAATCACCTTTCGGAGGCGAGCCGGGTGCGTGTGGTGCCGTTTGATGCGTCATCTGGGAAGAAAAAAGCTCGAGTACCTTTCCCACAAAAACCTATGAATAATACATCTCTAGATATTGAATTTGAGAAGGCGGTACGGTTGCTTGTCGAGCACATGCCGCCGCCAGAAGAAGGATCACGGAAACCGATCCTATTTCATGATATCCGTGTTGGAACATACCTTTATCGGAAAGGCTATCCGAGAGATACTGTTTTGGCAGGTGTTCTCCATGATGCAATTGAGTGGTCAGATATCACCGAAGAGATGCTTCGCGACGGATTTGGGGAAAATGTTCTCCGGATTGTCCTTGCGAACTCCAAGGATCGCTCAATCGAGGACTCGGATAAGCGAATCGATGACATGATAGAGCGATGCGTCGCAGAAGGGGAAGGCGCGCTTATTGTGAAAGCCGCTGACACTATCGATAGTTTCGAGCACTACACGAAGACAGGTAACCAGAAAGAGCTTTCGGGACACTGTATGAAAACTACTGAAGCGATTTTTCGGAATTTGCCCGCTGACTTCCATGATCTGATTTTCGAGGAGTTGCAGAAATGGAAGGATAAAATAACTTAAACAGAAGAAGGAACTTATAGAAAGCTAATTAAGCTTTCTATAAAAACCAATTTTCTTTTACAAAAAACCACTCATAATCTGACGGTCGTCGGATTATGAGAGTTTTTCAGATGAAAAAAGTCGAGAAATCTTGGTGATAAATAAAAAAGAACGCCGGAGGGTGAGTCCGGCGGAGGAGCTGTTTGTGGGTTTTTCCCGAAACCTGAGGCCTCTGAATGAGATGTCATTCTTGAGCAAGGCGTGATGGAAAAAACCAGCGGCGGAACAATGATCGCCAAGCCGTTTGGTTCGGTGGTGGCGTGTCGGTACATGCCTTGAAATAGTCTGCACAAATATTCGCGATGCCACCGATCAGATAGAAAAACAAAACGATTTGGGCTTCCGTATCCGGATGAGTACAACCGGCGAGTACCAGCGGTAATATTGCTAACGAAAATACAATCGTCTCTTTTCGATTCTGTTCCTCGATTAGTCTAGTCGAATCTAGAACGTCGGTGCACTGATTTTTCCGTGATTCATTCGATAAGAGGGAGTACACCTCGAGAGTACTGACGATAATCCGGAGGAACATCATGGCTGCTGGAATGAAGAGAATCCAAAAGAGAAGCAATCCACCCAAGAAAATGACTATCGCGAGTGGAATGAGGCCGATGGTTGCGACCACGAGCATAATCGCTGTCGGTATCCCCTTCGACCATCCAGTGGTACGCCTGATTGCGTCACAGGCCGGCTGAAAACAACGTTCGATGAGCCAATCATCAACATGTGAAAACATGAGTCTCTCCTTATGAATCCGGGTTTGAAAAGGTACTTCCCGTACAGAGTACTGACACAGAGCGAAAAAGTCAATCAGTGCAGTGTCTGATCCTTGGGCGCCTTTGAATTTGACTTTCTCTTGTATGAGTGGTAGAAAGTATACTATGTTTTTGAACGGCGCAGAGTATGGGATTGAGAGATTCCTTATGCTCTGGGCACACCTTCCTTTTAAGTTAAGGAAGGTATTTATTTTCTAAGTGTTGGATACGTTTTATGGATCATCATCTTCTTGGTATTGGGTGGCAGCTTCTCATGGC
>CAYOHD010000151.1:0-2193 GCA_964403705.1 uncultured Bdellovibrionales bacterium
AAGATTAAGGCATATGACCACAAGGTCATAGACCAGTCAGCGCGAAAGATTGTCGAAACGGCCGAGCGCACAGGCGCCGCCATTACTGGACCCGTGCCACTTCCAACCGAGGTACACAAGGTAACCGTAAATCGTTCGACATTTGTTCACAAGAACGCGCGAGATCAGTTTGAAATGCGAGTGCACAAAAGACTGATTGACATTCTGAATCCGAACGCGAAGACTATTGAAGGTCTCACGTCACTCGACCTGCCTGCAGGCGTTGATGTAGAGATTAAGATGTAGGTTTGTCAAAAAGGGAAAATAATGTTTACTCGTTCCAGTCCCGGAACACGTCATTATCCGATTAAGCGCTGATACTGGAAACAGGAGAGGCGGAAATTGGTAGGACAAGGGATACTGAGCGGGTCAGGATGCGCCGAGAAGTCTCGGTGAGAACTGGCTAGCTTTTGGTCCAGTTTTTTGTTTACTGAGAGCACTATCATGAAATTCATTCTTGGAAAAAAACTTGGCATGACGACGCTGTTCGATGAAACGAAGGGCGCTTTGAACGTGACCCTGATCGAATGTGGAAAGAATACCGTTGCCTTACAGCGTACTGAAGGGAAAGACGGTTATATGGCTATTCAGGTAGAAGCAGCAAAAAATGCACGCAAGACTGTCCGTCGTGAGTTTCGACTCGATCGACACAGCCGAAGCGGAGAAACTGCAACACAGGATTTGGCGAAGTTTGCTCTGGAAAGCGAGCTGGGCGTCGATCAGTTTGTGATAGGAGAAAAGGTGTCTGTTTGTGGCGTGACGAAGGCAAAAGGATTCCAGGGTGTTGTGAAGCGGCATGGATTTGCTGGTGGATGGGCGAGCCATGGTGGCAAGCATGATCTGCGTAAGCCGGGTTCTATCGGGTCTACTTTTCCAGAACACGTGGTGAAGGGTCGCCGTATGGCAGGTCGCATGGGTGGAGATAACTGCACCGTACGCAATCTGACTATTTCTTTTATTGATGTTGAAAAAGGACTTATTGGAGTTCGCGGAGCTGTTCCGGGTGTAAATGGAAGAATTGTTGAAGTGATGAGTCTTAAATAAGTCTATGGCAAAAGTATCCGTCTATAATACCAGTGGTAAGGTGGTTGAAGAAGTTGAACTGAACAACGCACTTTTTGCGCTTCCTTCCAATGACTCGCTCCTCCATCAGGTATACGTGGTGTTGTCAGGGAATCTCCGTCAGGTGATTGCTCATACCAAGACACGTGCCGAACGGAGTGGTTCTGGTATCAAGCCATGGAAGCAAAAGGGAACTGGGCGTGCTCGCATTGGTTCTTCACGTGCACCGCATTGGCGCAAGGGTGGTATTGTATTTGGACCACGGAGCAATCGAAATTTTATCCGTGAGATCAATCGAAAAATGCGACAGAAGGCGACCCTGATTGCTCTGTCGGAGAAAATTCGCTCAGGAAAATTTTTGATGGTAGATGCCTTCACATTTCCTTCACAGAAAACACAAGAGTTTGATACATTTCTCAAAGCACTTCAGGTCTCTCATCGCGGTCTTTTGGTAGCTCTTGATATTCGAGAGAAGGAGACTGAGAGAATGAGCCGGAATGTTGAGAAAGTCGTCAATACGCTCGCGGTGGATTTGAATGCCAAGCAGCTTTTGGATAAGGAATATCTTCTTATCTCAAAGCAGGGTATTGAGGCATTGCAGGCAAGGTTTGCTGATTGGAATAAATAAGAACTATGGCAGTTTTCGGAAAAACAACAGAAGAAAAGGCGTCAGTCGCTATCGAATCAGAAACACCTAAGGTGCTTTGTGGTTCATATGCGAATGGGATTTTACGGAAACCACGTATTACCGAAAAGGCGTATTCGATGAATGCTCAGAACCGCTATGTGTTTGAAGTGAGCGATAGTGCATCGAAGCCACAAATCAAAAGAGCAGTTGAATCTGTATACGGAGTACATGTTGTTTCAGTGAATACCGTGAGTCTTCCAAGTCGAGTGCGACGTTTTGGACGAGCCATGGGGAGAAAATCAGGAGTTAAAAAGGCAATGGTTGAAATTAAGGAAGGAGAGAGTCTTACACTCTTCCAAGCAGGAATGTAACGATATGGCGATCAAAATCTACAAACGCAATACCGCTGGGCGGCGCAATATGAGTATCGTAAAGCCTGATGGCATTACTGATAAGCGTCCGGA
>CAYOHD010000152.1:0-2181 GCA_964403705.1 uncultured Bdellovibrionales bacterium
ACCCACTCTGAAGCAACCGGTTGCTACATCACCTTTTGTAATTAATCCAGTTCAACGCGTGGGGATGCCGGGAACAGACGATCTGGAGGGATCCTTTTCTCAATCAGAAGTTGCTTCGACGATTGTCCCGAAGACCACAGAGGAAGTAAAATCTACGGAGATGTCGGCTTCGGGAGGAGCAACGTCTCAGTTGGGCGTACAGCCATCTGTGGGAGTACTGAAGAAACCGATTGTTTCTCCGACGACGAGTTTTGACCAGGAGAGTGTAGTGAATGCTCCGTTGCATGCCATCGTTCCAAATCCCGAACAACCTCGGGCTCAATTTGATAAAGAAAAATTGGCTGAACTGGCTCAATCCATCCGAGAACACGGCATACTCCAGCCGCTTGTCGTGACACGCAAAGGAGAGGGGTATGAGCTCATCGCGGGAGAACGCAGGCTTCAGGCATCCAAGCTTGCTGGACTGACTGAAGTGCCGGTTATTATACGCAGTGCGGATGAACGAACCAAGCTCGAGCTCGCTATTATTGAAAATACCCAAAGACATAACCTGAACCCCATCGAAGAAGCCAAAGCATATTTGCGACTGATGGAAGAATACGGATTGCATCAAGAAGAAGTGGCGAAAAAAATGGGTAAAAGCCGAAGTTTAGTAGCGAATACTGTTCGTCTCTTGCATCTTCCAATTGAAATTCAACGAGCCCTCATTGAAGGGAAGATTTCCGAGGGACACGCTAAAGCTCTTTTGGGCATCGAGAATCCAGAAAAGCAAAGAGCATTGTTTGAAATGATTATAAAATCTGGATTGACTGTACGTGAAACAGAAATGGAAGCTCGCGCGGTATCGGTACGCCCTCACGTACGAAGCGAGGTACAGATCCCCCCAGAATTTTCGGAGCGATTGGAGAAATTACGCGAGAAACTTGGGACACGGGTGAAACTTTCCCCAGTTGGCCAAGGCGGTAAGATCGTCATCGAATACTATTCTACAGAAGAGCTCCAAGGACTCTTTCAGCGTTTTGGGCTGTAGGCTTTTTTGAATATTTTCTCGGCAAGTATCCTGTTTCTTTTTTTGTGCGGTGAGATTTGAAAGAGATATTTAGCGCTTCTCCTCAGGCAATTGGGTGAGGAGCTCTTTCATGTTTTGTGAAAGGGTTTCGCGGTCAGCAACGAGGAGAGCGTCGTCGGTATCCACAATCACAATATCTTTGAGACCAGCAGTTACGATGAGGCGTTTTTCTCCGTGTATGAAACAATTTTTACTCGCAAGATCAATGTGCGGACCTCGTACAATTTGATCTTTGAGGTGACGTTCAGAAAGAAAAGTATACAGCGTGTGCCAACCACCAATATCATTCCACTCGAGTGTCGTTGGGACAACAAGTCGCTTCTCTGTCGGGAGGCGTTCAGCGAGAACAGTATCGACAGGAGCTGACTGGACAAGAGAGAAGAGTTCGAAGAGTCGTTCTGGCGAGAGGGTATTGGTTGTGAGTGCCTCGGTTAAATCATCAGAGAAGGAGAGAAACTCTGGGGCGTATTCAGCCACCCATGTTCGAACGGAAGAGGCCCGAAAAACAAAGTAGCCCGCATTCCACAGATATTCCCATGAAGCGAGGTATTGTTCGGCGGTAGTTCGGTCTGGTTTTTCTTTAAAATTATCGACATGAAAAACCCGGTTTTGCTCAGAGGAAGAAATTTCTTCTCCCATACGGATATATCCGTAATTGGTGTCAGGTTTGGTGGGGTTGATGCCAATGGTCACGAGGGAGTCAGGATGGGACTCAACGGTTTCAAAGGCAAGATTGACGGCACGGGTAAATTCCTCGGGATTTTCAATAGCATGATCAGAAGCTAGCGTGACAACCAGGGCTTCTGGATCACGGTGGGCGAGAAGAGCTGCGATATAGATAATGGCGGGGGCGGTATTTTTGGCGAGAGGCTCGATGATGAGTTGCTCAGCAGAAATGAGAGGCAGTTGATCTTGAGTCAGGGAGACGTATTTTTGTCCAGTAGAAACGAGAATATGCTCAGCTGAGACAGTCGTTTGAGAACGCTCGAAAGTTTCTTGAATAAGTGTTTTCTTGGAGAGGAAAGCTTGAAATTGTTTGGGTTTTGCAATACGTGAGAGAGGCCAAAGACGAGTACCGGTACCGCCAGCCATAATGACGGCATAGCGGTGAG
>CAYOHD010000153.1:0-2060 GCA_964403705.1 uncultured Bdellovibrionales bacterium
GTTGAGAGTTCTCTCATTCGTTTTTGGATCGGTATATTGATAAAATATTTTACTACCCGTATTATCCCAGACCACTCTTGACATCTCGGGTTTCAGAGGGGAAAGAGTCTTGAGTGTGAGATCAGCTGTGTGCCATAAGGAAGTGCCGTTTGAAAATTTGATTTGGACCAATGCTTTTTCTCTCGATGGTGACCAGACAATACGAGTTGGCACCCCCGGGAGATTTGAGAGTAGTATTTCTTGATCTTTGCCATCCAGAGTGGATTTTTGGAATGCCTGCTCATCGAGAGAATAGAAAAACAAAGAGCGACCATCTGTAGCGGCGCTTAAAACATGTTCTTGTAGGACGGGTGAAATATGGGTGGATGTCGTGAAAATACTGAGAGGTGAAGATTCCTTGATAATAGTTCCTGGCTCCGAAACAGTGGCTATATTCGGGTTATTTTTAAAGCCAAAATTATAGACTCCCCAAAAAATAAGGAGAATACAAAAAATCCCAACACTCACCCCAAAAAAAGTTTTCATGCAATACAACTAACTGGAAAATTGAATATGAAAATGAGGAGCTGGTTCGACATAGCTGCAATTATACGCGGCATCTCGACTATTGGAATCTGCGCAAATGGCGCTGATATTATACTGACTTCCTAGATTGGATTTCTGATTACGAAATTTATCCTCTAAGCAGGGTGCTTCACTGACGTCAACAATCGGTTTTCCTGGGCCATGACTTTTGTGTCCGGTTTCTGTTCCCCCGGTGACGTTGAATGAGCAGCCAGATTTTTCTTTGAGAGCAATAACATTATCGATAGTGCTTTTTGGTATACCTTCGAGACTCGTGCATTTTTTATTGGTTGGGTCACTACAGCTTCCTGAACTGGTAACCATGATTCCCTTGGCACTGAGTGCGGCAGTTGCGTCGGCATGGGTATAGGTCTCCCCAGAAGAAGTGCTTTTTGTTGGTACTGCCACTCCGGTTGGTGAGGAAGTAGCTGGGACAGAGGAGCTTGGTGAGAGTTGATTGATGCGGAGTGTGAGAAGGTCTGGGTTGATGATATAGAGAACAAGGTATGCAACGAGCGCCAGAATAAGACCAAAAATCGCATCAGTGATAATACCCTTCGCCTGTCCAGCTCGAGAGGTATTCCCAGCACTAGTGAGATAGAGAAAACCACCTACTGAAATCATGAAAACGGCTGAAATAACAATAATCATCATGGTGGCATTGAGGACTGCCTGTATATAGCTTGGCAGACTGCCTGTGGCGCTTTCCTGGCCTGGTATGTTTTCGAGAAGGGTATAATTGAAATTACTTTTAGCAGCCGTTCCCCCGGTAGAAGAGTCATCTGGTGGTCCGGAGGCGGTCATACCAGCGCCGGATTTCACAGGTGCTGCTTCGAGAGCGGTTGTATAGCTTCCCGAATCCATATCTCGTTGAAACTCCGCGAGTGCCGCAGCTCCAGAGAGTACGGTACCACTCGCATCTTTGACGATTTTGCAACAACTTTGGGCACCTACATTGCATTTGGCGATTTCGGTTTCATCGCTTGAACAGTTGCTGGAAAAAATAGATCTTTTGCAGGTTCCAAGTACCGCTTTACATTCGTCTGGACTAAAAATCTCTGCCTGCGCACTCGGTGCAAGGGTCAAGAAACCAAATAAGAACACAAGAACAAAACACAAAAAAGAAAAATATATTGGACGCATAGTTATTTTTTTCTAGTATAGCATGAAATTATTTTTCACAATAAATAAGACGCCCTTCTGAAGAACGTCTATTTATCAAGAATGGCTTACGAAAAGAAGGTTTTAGAAATCCCAACTCCCATTCATGCTTGTTGATTGGGTATAATTGACGACGGTTGTTTCAAAAAAATTTCCTTTGTCGCCGTTCACATCCTGAAGTCGATCGAGATGTTTGTATGGATTGTCTATGGCACCCGGGTAGAGTGGATCAATATTGAGCATTGCCAACCGTTTATTGGCAAGCCACTTGGTGTAGCTTTCGGTAGTTTCGCCATTAATCCCGGGGATTTTCTCACCAAGTATATGTTGACTCC
>CAYOHD010000154.1:0-2054 GCA_964403705.1 uncultured Bdellovibrionales bacterium
ATGTAGCCCCGCTGTTCCAGTAATAATGCAACTACGGAATAGAGAGAACCCGGTAGCGTTTTTCGCTCCGGTATACGAAATTTCCACTCGGCCATATATCACTCAAAAAAATCCTATTCAGCAATCAACTCAGCGTCAAACTGCTGTTTTTCTAAATTCCTCAATCGGAGTCGAAGTACCCATTTTCCGCCATCCGGTGTATTAAAATTTTCGTCAACACCGAGTTCTCGTGAGAGTCTTTCGGCATCCAAACTATGTGGATCAATATTCACACAATACTCTTTGTTCTCGAGAATACCCTTGATTCGATGCATCCCCTCCGTTGGTGTGACGATACTCTGGACAATAAAATCTCTCACACCGAGAGATTTAGCTCGGATCTCATCCTCTTCGCGCCCCAAATGTGAGAGGAAAACAATCGGAACATCGGCCAGAGCGACATTTTTTCGCAAAGCTTCAACGAGCTGAAACCCATCCATGCGCGGCATGATAATACCTGACACGATAATATCAGGTACAATCTGATTCGCCATCTCCAAACCTTCCAATCCATCATTCGCTTCACGGACATCGTAATGTTCTTCTCGTAACACATCCGAATACAGACCCCGAATATTAACATCGTCATCTATCAACAAAATTTTTCGCGCCTGATTACTCATAAAAATACAGCATCATATAGAATACCAAATCACTCTCGAAGTTTTCTTTAGTATACCATGCGCAAGAAACGAAAATCAAAAAAAATCGGGATTACTCCCGATTTCCTCGTTCTCCCCGAAAAAGGTCTAACTCCCTTCTTTTTGTCGAGTTATTTCAGCTAATTTTTCAATCAGTCGCTTCTCATCATGAGACAATTTCTTTGGTACGAGCAGTTTCACTGTCACGAGGTGATCACCCCGTCCATAGCGACCAAGATGCGGGATACCCTTCCCTCGAATCCGAAATACCTCCCCGCCTTGTGTACCAGCAGGTATTTTCATCGTCACGGGGCCCTCAACCGTCAACACGCTCAACTTATCCCCGAGCACTGCCTGATGATACTGTATTTCCAAAAAGGAAAGAACATCATCTCCGCGACGCTTCCATTCTCCATGAGGCTTCACATGCAACACAACAAACAAATCGCCAGACTGCGCGCCATACTCTCCTGCGGCACCACGACCACCAAGTGAAATCGCCTGACCATCTTGTACTCCCGCGGGGATATTTACTTCAATCGTCTCTGACTGTTGAGATCTCCCGACTCCATGACAAGTCTGACACGCTTCAGCGTACGTCTTCCCTTTCCCGTGGCATGCGTCACAGGTCACCACCTGCGCCATCACTCCAAAAATACTCTGTACCTGCTTCTGTATTCGGCCACGACCATCACACCGCTTGCATGTATTTTCCTTCGTTCCTGGTTTTCCACCTGTCCCCTGGCAGGTATCACAAACAGCAAGTTTGCGTAGCGAAATCGATTTCTGTACCCCGTTGACCATTTCCTCAAATGAAATCTCAACGTCTACCTGAATATCCTGCCCGCGCTTGGCTCGACCAGATTGAGTAGCACCGCCAAAAACACCCGAAAAAATATCCTCAAATCCCTCACCAAAATCAAATTTTACATTCCCGTTTCCACCATACTGACCAAAATCCCAGCCACCAGCAGATGATCCGCCACCAGGATTCCCTCCCTGGAATGTTTGCCCAAATCGATCATACTGCGCTCTTTTCTCTGGATCAGAAAGTGTTCCGTATGCCTCGTTCATTTCTTTAAAACGCGCCTCATCCCCACCTGATTTGTCGGGATGATACTTATGTGCCAGTTTTCGAAATGCCTTCTTAATTTCGTCTTGTGAGGCACTTTTCGAGACACCCAAAATGTCATAGTAATCTTTCGCCATATGCTTTTCCATTTTTTTCAAAAACCTACAAAAACCAGCATACCTGAAAACAAAAAAATTAGCAATCAGTCTTTTTGAGTGCTAATTTGTAAGCATTGACAGCATTGTGCATACTCACAACTTTTCGGTTTCCACGGCCAGTTTTCTTTGAGGAGACTTTTTCCT
>CAYOHD010000155.1:0-2009 GCA_964403705.1 uncultured Bdellovibrionales bacterium
ATAACGAGTATGTCAGGGAGAGAATCAATCTGAAACATGAGAAAATATTCTTAATTGACTTATTTGAAATGGTATCATGATTTTTCCCTTCTGTAAAGGGAAAAAAGGTTGGAAAGTTCGTCTGGAACCGCTATGATGCAGAGGTATCTTTTGAAAGAGAATCTTATGGACGTGCGCGGAACTCTGTGGCAGTGGCGGAGAAAGCAAGCCGAGCAAGAGGGCGTGGAGGTCTTTCGTGTTTTGCCGAATGCGGTTTTGGAAGCACTCCTCGCTGCCATGCCGCACACCAAGGAGGAAGTACTGGCTATCAAAGGCATCAAAGAAGCAAAATATCGAAAATATGGGAAAGCCATTTTGGAAATTCTGGCCGAATCACCTCTTCAGTCATCAGTGAGTGAGAGTGTGAGAGGATCTTCTTCTCTCTTGGATGCCGAGCAGGGGATTACTCTCATGTTAGAAGAATCTCTGTCAGTGGAAGATGAACCACTCTCGGTGAGTCAATTTTTGGATGGATTGAATGTTGAGTTGTCGGGTATGGCAGCTCGAGTGAGAGGGGAGGTATCCAGCGTGGATGAGCGGGAGCGAGTCGTCTACTTCACTTTGAAGGATGAAGCAGATGTGAGCACGTTGAATTGTCTCATGTTTCGTTCGCTGTATCAGTTGTCCGGTGTTCACCTCGCTATTGGGGACGAGGTGATTGTGGAGGGGTCTCCAGATATCTATAAGCCGAGCGGGCGACTCTCAGTTAAGGTTGGTTCGCTCACATTGGCCGGAGAGGGGGCTCTGAAAAAGGCGTATGATGCTCTTTTAGCCAAACTCACTCACGAGGGGTTGCTCGATCCTCTTCGGAAGCGACCTTTGCCCACATTCCCTTCTCGAGTGGCATTGATTACTTCCGAACAGGGAGCGGCGCTGGGAGACTTCACTATGAACCTCGGGCAGATTGGCATGCGCGTGGATTTGTATCCAGCCAGTGTGGAGGGGAATCGGTCGGTACCGGATATTCTTGAGGCATTGCGATTTTTTTCTGATCGAGCAGATGAGTACGATTTACTCGTTCTCATTCGTGGAGGAGGCAGCCTCGAGAGTTTGCAGGCTTTTAATAATGAGTATCTCGTACGAGCAGTCGCCTCATGTCCCATCCCGACTCTTCTTGGTATTGGACACGAGAAAGATGTGACACTTGCCGCGCTCGTGGCTGATATGATGGTCTCTACGCCGACTGCGACTGCTCGGACACTCCGCGAACCATTTGAGCGAGCTCATCAGACGGTAGTGTATGCTGAAAGACTTTTTCTGGAACGATTCGAACGTATTATATCGGCACAGCAAGTCGTATTGGAACGAGGGGAACAGATGTTGTCACGGGTTTTCCCTCAATTGCGGGAGCGTTTTGTACGTGCTGAGCAAGAGCTTATACGTATTTCCGAGCGGATAGGGTACTCTTTCCAGTTAGTACAGAAACAGTTGGAAGTAGCGGAAGAGCAGTGTCTGGCTGGGTATCAACGAGTGAGAGATACTTTCGCGCAGTCACTGCTTCATGCCGAAGAAAAGCTGCGAGAGTACGACCCTGAGCGTGCCTTGGCACTTGGCTACAGTCTCGTGCGTTTGCGAGGGAAACTCATTCGAAATACCGGAGACGCGCAAGCGGGTGATATACTGACGGTACAGGTAAGAGATGGTATCTTCGAAGCCGAAGTAAAAGGAGTTTTACATGTATAAATGAAAAGACGCATATGAGCACCCATGCCAAGAAAATATCCCTCTCAGAGTCACTGCAGAAACTTGAGGACATTACGAAGTGGTTTGAACAGCAGGAAGCCATTGATGTAGAAGCCGCACTTGAGAAAGTGCGGGAAGGAGTGGCTCTGATACAAGAGAGCAAAATACGCTTGAAAGCAGTAGAGAATGAATTTGAAATAGTTAAAAAAAGCCTTGGAAAAGGGGAATTATAGGGTATTGACAATTTATTTTGGGTATGCTAACATATTTTTTACAGTTCTTTGAGT
>CAYOHD010000156.1:0-2003 GCA_964403705.1 uncultured Bdellovibrionales bacterium
ATCTCGATCCACCACCAGAGGAACTGTGGGACACTGAGGAAGAAGAACATGAACACGATGAGACAGGTCACCGCGGAAGCCTGGAAAACCAGGGCGCTGATTGCGCTAAAGAGAACTCCGGCGTAGACAGCTATTTTCAGATCTTGAGACATGTTGACTCCTTCGAGGGGGTATTTCGCGATTGGGTGAATACTGCTTGGATGCAGTGGTGAGTTGTCAAAAAACTGAATTTGTATTATGATTCAAATCTATGAAAAAGTCAATATTCCATCTCAAATCAGATTGGGCGCCAGCAGGGGATCAACCACAGGCCATTGCGGAACTGACTCGTGGCGTGATTTCTGGTGCGTCATTTCAAACTTTGCTCGGGGTAACTGGATCCGGCAAGACATTTACGATGGCCAATGTGATTGCCAATATTGGTAAGCCAACATTGGTTATTGCCCACAACAAAACATTGGCTGCTCAACTGGCTCAGGAATATCAGACTTTTTTTCCCGATCACGCGGTGCACTATTTTGTCTCGTATTATGATTTCTATCAACCAGAGGCCTATTTGCCGGTGACGGATACTTATATTGAGAAGGATGCGCAGATTAATGAGGAGATAGATCGGTTGCGCCATGCTTCAACGCAGGCACTCCTGACTCGGCGTGATACGATTATTGTTGCCTCGGTTTCCTGTATCTACGGCTTGGGGAGTCCGGCGGAATACGAGAAGAAAAATCTGCGTCTTTCGGTGGGGATGTCTTTGACGCGCACGGAATTACTGCATACTCTCGTGTCGATCTTTTTTGAACGGACAAATGCAGATCTGACATCAGGATCATTTCGGAGTCTTGGCAATCGTGTCGAGGTGATGCCGATTTCGGAAAAGTATATGTACAGTATTGATATTGTGGCGGGGAAAATTGGACGCATAGTGAAGATTGATCCGGTGACGCAAAGAATCCTCGATGAACCGCAGGATATTTTTCTTTTTCCTGCCAAGCACTTTATCACCAACGAGGACGAAAAAACACAGGCATTGCAGAATATTCGTGCTGAATTGGCCCTTCGTCTTGCCGAACTTGAAAAAGACGGGAAACTTCTTGAAGTGGAGCGACTGAAGCGGCGCACGACGTATGATCTCGCGATGATTGAAGAGATCGGGTATTGCAGCGGCATCGAAAATTACTCGCGGCATCTCTCAGGGAAACTCCCTGGCGAGCCGGCTGAGACACTTTTATCTTATTTTCCACATCTTCCTGATGGGACGCCTGATTTTTTGACGGTGATTGATGAGTCGCATGTGACTTTGCCACAGCTTCGCGGAATGTATGCCGGAGATCGATCTCGCAAACAAACATTGGTTGAATTTGGTTTTCGTTTGCCATCGGCTTTGGACAACCGACCTTTACGAATTGAGGAATTTCTGGAACGAGTTGGCCCGATTGTATTCACATCAGCTACACCATCAGACTATGAGCGAGAAGTGAGTACTCAGATCGTGGAGCAAGTGATTCGTCCGACTGGTTTGCTGGATCCGATTGTGGAGGTACGTGGTGTGCGGGCAGTTCCGGAAACGGATTACCCTGGGCAGATTGGGGATTTTATTTCTGAGACGGAACTGGAAGTAGCCAAGGGCGGACGAGTCATCGCGACGACACTGACTAAAAAAATGGCTGAAGATCTCTCGGTGTACCTGAAAGAAAGAGGAATCAAATCGGAGTATTTGCACAGTGATATCAAGACTATTGATCGGATCAAAATTTTGACGTCCTTTCGGAAGGGAGAATTCGATTGTTTGGTGGGGGTGAATCTTCTCCGTGAAGGGCTTGATCTGCCAGAAGTCTCTTTTATCGGCATCTTGGATGCGGATAAGGAAGGATTTCTCCGTTCAGAGACATCGCTGATTCAGATTATTGGTCGGGCGGCTCGCAATGCAGATGGTCGTGTTACCCTGTATGCGGATCGTGTCACGAATTCCATGAAGTATGCTTTAGATGAGACAAATCGACGCC
>CAYOHD010000157.1:0-1942 GCA_964403705.1 uncultured Bdellovibrionales bacterium
GCATCACGCAGCCGATCAGCTTCCTCAAAATTTTTGTTGACTCGTGCAATTTGTCGATCTTCTGCGAGTTTTTGAATATCATCAGGGATTACTGTTTCTTCTTCGGGTTCGAGACCAAAGAGAAAGAATATCGTTTTGAAGGCTGCTTGGACATCTGGGTTGACCGACTCGCCCCGATCAATGGTGCTATTTATTTCTCTGGCGAGTTCTTGGGCGATAGCGAGTGCAAGGGGAGTGTTGAGGTCATCCTCACAGGCTTCGATAATGCGCGTGAGCCATGGAGCGGCAGAAAAGCCAGTTGGAGAGATGAGCGCTGTCTGTACCCGAGTATGTGTTTTGAACAGCGATTCCTTGATTTTACGCGCCTGTTCAAGACTGTCCCAAGTGAAATTCATCTGACTTCGATAATGCGCTCCCAGGAAACAGACACGGAGATCGGTGGGTAAAAATCCGTGTTCCACAATATCTGCCAAACGATAGAAGTTTCCTTTTGATTTAGACATTTTGATACCATCGACGAGGATGTGACGGGTATGGAGCCAGTAGCGAACAAATGGTTTTCCGGTCGCGCACTCGCTTTGGGCGATTTCGGCTTCGTGATGGGGGAAGATATTATCTTCACCACCGGTGTGAATATCGAAAGAATCCCCAAGATATTCTTGGCTCATGGCTGAACATTCGATATGCCATCCAGGATAACCCTCGCTCCAAGGTGATGACCAGTGCATGAGATGTCCTTCTGGTGCTTTGAGCCAGAGAGCAAAGTCCCAGGGATTTCGCTTGTCAGGGTGTTCCTCGAGTCGAGCACCAACCTTGAGTTTATCGAGCGTGTTCCCTGAGAGAGCGCCGTAGCGGTCAAAAGACGTTACATCAAAAAAGACATTGCCATTAGCGACATAGGCATGGTGGTTCGCAATCAGCTCTTCGATAATGCGAATCATCTGAGGAATATGGGCTGTAGCCCGAGGGAAGAACTGCGCCGGAAGAATATGCAGAGCAGTCTCATCCTGATAGAAATGAGCTTCATAGAAACGAGCGATTTCTTCGGGAGTTTTCTTTTCAGCGAGCGCTTTTTTGGTCATTTTGTCTTCGCCGCCATCTCCCTGAGCGACATCATCGGCTGTCATATGTCCAACATCGGTGATATTTTTGATGTGGCGTACTTCGTAACCAGCACGAATGAGCACGCGCCTCAGCGTATCTGGGAACACGAAAGAACGGAGATTGCCAATATGAGGATAGTCATACACGGTGAGTCCGCAGGTATACATACCAACCTTGCCCTTTTCTTTTGGGATAAATTCTTCTTTCGTTTTGGTCAGGGTGTTGTAAAATCGCATAAATCGGTAATTATTCAGTACTTGGGGGAAACGCTTCTTAAGAAGATGGTAGCAAAAAAATGGGCACTTGCCCATTGAGAATACGTCTCTTAAGAAAGCGGATTTAGAACCAGCGTTTCCATTTGAAGATAACGACGGTGAGAGCGGCAATGACGAGCATGAAAGCGGTATGAATCCAAAAAGCGTTTGGATGGTTGCCAAAAGGAATTGCGGCGGTCATGGCAAGCATATTGGTGTACACCGACATCGGGAGGAGTACGGCGGAAAAAATGGTCAAGACCTTCATAGTGAGATCAAGCTTGCTCGAGAGGAGAGAGTTGTTGGTAGCTTCGAGAGCCTCGATGGTTTCTTTGTTGCTTTCAAGAATGTTCCAGATGCGGATATTCGTCCCGATGAGGTCTTGGAAATAGGGTCTCAGATCATCGGCGACATGAGGATGATCTTTGGACATAAGGGATTCGAGTATAGACCGTTGCGGTTTGAGTGTGCGTCGAAAATTGAGAATGTCTCGCTTGAGTACCGAGATTTCGAGTACCATCTCCTTTTCTTTTTCATCAAAAACTTGTGATTCGACAAAATCAAGCCGTTCAGCAATATGATTG
>CAYOHD010000158.1:0-1908 GCA_964403705.1 uncultured Bdellovibrionales bacterium
GTATCGGTGAGGATAATAGCGCCTTGCTCGGAGCGATGATGATTACCAAGATCCAGTTGGCTGCTATGGGTCGGGTGGATATGCCCGAAGATGAACGGTCAGATTTTTATCTCTACGTTGATGAGTTTCAAAACTTTGCGACGGAATCATTCGCGAATATCCTTTCGGAAGCACGTAAATATCATCTGAATCTTATCTTGGCGAATCAATATGTGACGCAGATTGATGAGAAAGTGCGTGATGCGATTTTTGGAAACGCAGGGACTCTCATTTCTTTTCGTGTCGGTGCTACTGACGCGGAGTTTCTTGAAAAAGAATTCGATCCTGTTTTTCTCATGAATGATATTGTGAATCTTCCGAAATACCATATTTATTTGAAACTCATGATTGATGGTATCGCGGGGGACGCCTTTAGCGCTGTCTCGCTTGCTCCTATTCAGATTGATCATACAAGAGAGAACGAGGAAAAGGTGATCCGTATTTCACGTGAACGATATGCTGCGAATAAAGTTGAGGTTGAAGATAAAATCCGGCGCTGGAGCGGAATGTTAACCGAAGAAGAAAAAGCGGCTATTTATCAGCGTCCAAGTGTCACTCCGCAGGGGAGTACGAGGACATATGCATCACGACCACCGCAGACCCAGGTAGCTGATGCAGGAAGGAACCATACTCATCGCGTTGCCTCATCAGGACCGCGTCAATCAGCGGGTGTTTCGAGGCCGTTTGCTGGCACATCGCCGGTTACTAAGCCTGTGGAAGTAATTCCTCCGGTTTCAGTTCCGGATGTCACGGTGAATGCTTCTCCGATATCGAACCCAGAGATTTCAATTATTGGAAATGAGGGGATACGCAAAAAGGCATCAGTTGAAAAGGTGTCCGAATCTGCTCGTCCACTCACGGCTCCGAAGCCAGAAAGACCTATTTCTGTTTCCGCTCATCCATCTCCATTAAAAAGCGTCACTCAAGAGCCGGTGGAACGAGAAATGTTCGCGGCGACTTGTGCCACTTGCAGTGTCGCTATTTCCGTGCCATTTAAACCAGTGGCGACTCGGCCAACGTTTTGTAAGGACTGCTTACGAGATTATCAGCGTGCGGCAGCAAAGGTTCGAAACAGTATGAACACGGGAATATCTCGGGAGCAGAGACATGAGGGGTCTTCTCGCCAGACTGAATCATCCTTGGCGCCGGAAGGTGGTCGGATGGAGGAGAAACGACAAGCTCAACCAGAGCGATATGTGCCGAGCGAAGCACCGATGTCGCTTGCTCAGATGCAGCATATTCAACCAAAGACATTCAAACCATTACGTAAAAAATCAGACGTGAATCTGGATGATGTCCGCGCGATGATTCATACCGTGAGGAAACAGGCGCCAGGGGAATAGAGTCGGACAACACACGGAAGGTTTTATTTAGGAGTCTTTTTTGCTTCGAGACGGATTTTTTGGTATCCTAAAGACGTAACCCGTTCTGTTTATTTTGGGTATGAGTTTTCGAAAATGGCATCGACGAGCCTATGTTTTCTGGGTTTTTCTTTCGGTGCTGGTAGCACTCTCCATGATTGCTTTTTTGTTAGCGCCACTCATGTATTCCTAGCTCTTTTTTCAGATATATGAGCATGCGAACTCTCTTGATGCGAGTAGTCTTTATAAGCGCTCTTGGGCTTGCTCTTTGGATTGGCACTGTCTCTTATCGTTTCTTCCAGCGTACAGGGATGATCAAAAATGAGATACGTGAATTAGAAAATGAGGCGAATCGTATTAACCAGGAAAACGCAACACTGCGAGACAAGATCGAGTATTTTTCATCCGCTAGTTTTCAGGAGCGTGAAGCCAAAGATAAACTTGGCCTGAAAAAAATTGATGAACAGGTGATTGTCGTGAAAACGCCTTTAGATACAGAGCGCCAGAC
>CAYOHD010000159.1:0-1883 GCA_964403705.1 uncultured Bdellovibrionales bacterium
ACACGAAATATGGAGGCATATGGTGGACTGATTCGCGTGCTTCCGTACTCAGCATTTTTCTTCTTGATTGGATCGATGGCTATTTCTGCTTTCCCTCCGTTCAATGGATTTGCGAGTGAATGGCTCGTGTTTCAATCACTCTTTGTAGGGGTAGCCGCATCGAGTCTGGTGGTGAAAATGACCTTTCTTGCGAGTATCGCCAGTCTTTCGTTTACGGGTGGTTTGGCTATGGCGTGTTTCGCGAAAGCTTTTGGTATCACTTTTTTGGGACGACGGAGAGAATCCGTCTCAATGGAGCATACTTCTAAGAAGGAAAAAATGAGTTGGCTCGTGCATCTTCCAATGGGTGTGCTTGCAATACTCACTCTTGCTTTAGGCATTGGAGCTCCTTTTGTGGTTTCCTTTTTGGTGGGCATTGTCGCGAGTCTTGTTTTTGGAACGGGAGGAGAAACACTTGTTTTCCCATACTTGCAATTTATGGGTATGAGTGAAAATTTCTCGAGTATTCTTCCGGTTCATGGAACCGCGGTCTCTTTGGTTGTATTCGTAGCCGTTATTGGGGCTTTGGTTGGGTGGCTCACTCGAAAGCGCACAGTAACTTTGGCTCCGACTTGGGATTGTGGGATGCCACTTTCTCCAAAAATGCAGATTACCGCGACCAGTTTTTCTCGTTCACTGGTGATTATTTTTCGGGGTATTCTTCGTCCAACCAAACAAAGCGATGTGGAGTATCGTGATGCTGAGACGCGCTACTTTACGTCAGTTCAGAGTGTGAAAACGGATTTCTTCGACGTCTACCGAAATTATGTGTTTCACCCAATCGCTCAGGCTATCGGGTATTTCTCTGATCGGGTAAAGAGGATTCAGAGTGGAAATGTGAATGTGTATATGTTGTATGTTTTCATCACCCTCATTGTCCTCCTTATTCTCACGATGCAATAACCGCGTATGGATATACTTTTCTTTGTTCTACAAATTATTGCCGTTCCAGCGATTTCGCCGCTCCTGATTGGTGTGATTAGAAAGATTAAGGCTCTGATGCAGAATCGTGTTGGAGCTGATATTTGGCAGCCATATCGAGATCTCCGAAAACTCTTTCAGAAGGATGAAATTATTTCGAATGAAGCTTCATGGGTGACACGATATTTTCCCTATTTGATTTTTGCAATCACCGTTCTTCTGGGTGCAGCGGTACCGCTGGTGACTTCCGTCAATCCTGAGCTGGTTCTTGGAGAATGGGGTGTTTTTTCGCTGGCTCCTCTTTCGGATTTTATCGTGATTGTGTACCTCTTTGCTTTGGCTACATTTTTACTCGTCTTGATTGGAATGGATCAAGGTAGTGCTTTCGGCGGTTTTGGTTCAAGCCGAGAGATGATGGTGTCCGCGCTTGCCGAAGGCGGTTTCTTTTTCGCTCTTTTTACGGTTTCTATTGCTACTCAGACGGGGAATGTCATGGATATGGTTTCCTCTGGCATGACCAATTTACCACTCCTCGCCCTTCTTCCTTTGCTGATTGCTTTCATCGGATTTTTTCTGGTATTACTTGCGGAGAATGCTCGTTTTCCTTTTGATAATCCGGCCACTCATCTCGAACTTACGATGATTCATGAGGCTATGATTCTCGATCTTTCTGGGAAACGTTTGGCGTTGATGGAGTGGGCAGCCGCGAATAAGTTGATGATTTTTGTTGCGCTGGGCGCCAATCTCTTCTTCCCGTTTGGAGTGTCGATGACATCTGGCTTCGGGGAAGAGTGGACATTCGCGTTTCCGATTTTCATTGTGAAGGTGTTGATCTTTGCTTTGGTGATTGCTTTGATAGAATCACTGATGGCAAAATTCCGTATTTTCCGTTTGCCTGATGTTTTATTTACCTCGTTTATCCT
>CAYOHD010000160.1:0-1875 GCA_964403705.1 uncultured Bdellovibrionales bacterium
CAAAAGACCACTCCCTTTCGAGAGTGGTCTTTTGAGCATCGATCGCGATTAGGCGAGGGATACGTTGGTGGCCGCAGGACCCTTCTGGCCCTCCGTGACTTCAAAGGTGACGGTATCGCCAACCTTGAGCTCATCGTAGGTAACACCTACGAGCTCCTTGGAGTGGAAGAAAAGATCCTTCTCCACACCTTCGCGGGAGATGAATCCAAATCCACGTTCCGTGAGCGTTTTGATAGTTCCGGTCATAGTTTTACTTCTTGGCTACTTTTCGAGAGAAATCCGACTACATTTCCTCTTGCATTAATTGCAAAGGGTATTGTAGCATAGAAAATTGAATCAGTCAACACTTGAAAAATGAGCTAGGGATAAGCCTTTTTTGTCGCTAGATATTTCTGATGAAAGGCGTTATGATGCTTCAATATGAAAGAGAAATTTGTGAGAAAATTCTTCATTTTTGGGTGCGCATGCTTTTTGGTGGGAGCCGTATTTTTTGGAGTGCGAGTGAGAGAAGAAGCGAAGGTTTCTAGGATTGCAGAAGAAAGAGAGGTAGTGGAGTTTGAGTCTGTTCAAAGTTCGACAGAAGAGGGAGCAGATAGATTTTCATCGTTGGAGCAGAAGAAGAGGGATGAAGATGAGCATGATGCGAATATTCCCGTGTCTTCTCAGGTGTTGGCCGCTCCTTTTATCTCCCAGGCTCCCCGAGGTGAATGGGAGAATGTGCTCTTTCAGAACGGATGTGAAGAAGCCTCGGTATTCATGGCTTCTCGGTTAGGGAATGACGAACCTGTTTCGGAGGAACACGCAGAGCAGGCTCTCTTGGCACTCGCTCGTCTTTCAGAACAACTCTTTGATACCTCAGTGGATACTTCAGCCGAAGATACGCTTCAATTGTTTCGGGCATATACTGGAAGAGAAAACGGAAGACTGGTGGAGCAGGTGGCTGGTGAGGTGTTGCGGGCGACACTGGCACGTGGGGAGATAATGATTCTTCCGATGAATGGTCGTTTGCTTGGGAATCCGCACTTTACCGCTCCAGGACCAGAGACGCACATGTTGGTTTTGCTCGGATATGACGTGGTAACAGAGGAATACATTGTGCATGATCCCGGCACGCGATTTGGGGCTAGGTATCGCTATCCGAGGGAGCGTTTTGAAAACGCGATACGTGATTATCCAACGGGAAATCACTTGCCAATCACTTCAGTTGAAAAACGAGCCATAGCGATTGGGGAATAAAGAGTGCCTTTTTGGATGATTTCCGCTATACTGAGAATAAATATGTTTTTTACTGAGGCATGGCAAAGATGATTCGTTTATTTTTTGATTCGAGCCAAGAAGTTTCGGGAGCACTTTCTCTCGCTTTCATTTTTTTGCTTGCTTTCGTTGTGGCTTGGTTTTCTGTGACGGCTGGGCAGAACATTGTTGATCATGCGAAAAATTCTGCTTCTTTTGGTCTCCGGGCTCAGGCTTTGAATGCCGAGATGAACAAGAAGTAGTAGGAATAGCTTCTTTATAGTTATAAGAGGAGGCTTTAAAAACCTCTTGGCGTATTAGTCTCAGAGATATATGGGGAGTCTTTGTTTGTATTCTCTTTTTAGCGGAGTAATACAGAGGGAGGAGATGAGCTCTTGTTTTAGAACGTCCATTTTTTGAGGATAAGATATGTCATTTTCTCTGTATCATTTGAACGCCTGGTTTGCCTGGCATGCTGCTCACGTTCCTTTGGGTTGGTTCGTGCTGATTGGATCATTTCTGGAAGAATTTATTAGTCCGATTCCGGCGATGTTCATCACTGGCATAGCTGGGTCAATCGCGCTGGCTCGACATGAGGCGTGGTGGTATCTCTTATCGTTGGCATTGCTCGCGAGTGTCGGT
>CAYOHD010000161.1:0-1869 GCA_964403705.1 uncultured Bdellovibrionales bacterium
CATTTATTGCGAAAGATCTCCCGAGTCCTGGCAATGTCAACAATCGTTTCATCATTGAATCAACCAAGATTTATGATCGAACCGGTACCCATCTCCTCTACGAAGTACACGGTGAAGAAAAGCGCACTATTATTAATTTCCAAGATATTCCTGAGTCTGTTCGAGCTGCCACTATCGCCCTCGAGGATCAGAATTTCTATCATCACTTCGGTATCCAGCCAAAGGCGATTCTTCGTGCTGCGCTGAAAGACATCATCACCTTCGATGCCGCCCAAGGAGCATCAACCATCACCCAACAATTCATCAAAAACTCCCTCCTTTCCAACGAACGAACGCTCACACGGAAAGTGAAAGAGGTGATTCTGGCACTCGAAGTGGAAGCTAAATTTGAGAAGGATGAAATTTTGGGCATGTATCTCAATGAAATCCCCTACGGATCAAATGCCTATGGTATTGAATCGGCTGCCCAGAGCTTCTTTGGGAAGTCAGCTCGCGATCTCACCCTCGATGAAGCAGCTCTCCTCGCCTCTCTTCCGAGGGGTACCGCGTTTTACTCCCCTTACGGATCACGTCCCGATCGAGTGGTGACACGCAAAAACTACGCCCTCAAACAAATGGCTAAACTTGGCTATATTACTGAAGATCAGGCCAATGAAGCCATTGATATTGATACCCTTCAGAAAATTAAGCCGCAAAAACACATCATCGCTGCGCCACACTTTGTCATGTACGTGCGAGAATATCTCCAAAACAAATACGGGGATCAAAATATCGAACAAAACGGGCTCAAAGTCATCACCACGCTTGATTGGGACAAACAGATAGCTGCTGAAGAAGCCGTCCGAACGAATGTCGAAAAAAACAAACGTTGGAAGGCCGCCAATGCCGCCCTTGTTGCCATTGACCCGAGAACCGGTCAGATTCTCTCTCTGGTTGGGTCAAAAGATTATTTTGGGACACCAGAGCCGGCTGGTTGTGTTTCTGGAAAAAGCTGTACTTTTGAACCAAATTTCAATGTGGCTATCTCAGAACGACAGCCAGGATCTTCTTTCAAACCCTATGTCTATTTGACCGCCTTTACCAAAGGCTATCTTCCAGAAACCCTTATTTATGACACCAAAACTCAATTTGAAACTGCCGAAGGAAAAAGCTACGAACCAAACAATTATGATGGCAAATTCCATGGACCAATTTCAATCATGCGGGCACTTGGCGGATCTCTCAATGTCCCCGCGGTCAAAACGCTTTATTTGGTCGGTGTCAAAGATGCCATATCTCTCTCAAAAAGTCTCGGGATTACCGATTTGAATCATCCTGATCAACTCGGCCTTTCTCTGGTGTTGGGCGGCGGAGAAGTCAAGCTTCTTGACCACGTCAATGCCTATGCTACTCTCGCGAACAATGGCATCAAGCATGAAAAAACTGCCATCCTTCGCGTTGAAGATTCCAAAGGGACAATCCTTGAAGAATACACGGAAAATCCGGGTGAACAGGTAGTTGATCAAAAATATGTCTCCATGCTTGACTCTATTATGACAAACAATGAAAATCGCGCCTGGGTCTTCGGAGAGAATAGCCCGCTCGCCTTCAAGGATCGCCTTGTGGCTGCAAAAACAGGGACCACAAACGAATTTCGTGATGGATGGACCATTGGATACACCCCTTCACTCGCAGTAGGTGTCTGGGCAGGAAACAATGATAATAGCCCCATGACTGAAGGAGCGGATGGCGTCAATGTCGCTGCTCCGATTTGGCGCGCTTTTCTCGACAAAGTCCTCGTAAATACCGCTACAGAGGAATTCCCAAAATACAATCCTGAAGACGAGATTGGGGATGGCGATGGACAAACGAATAAGCCAATGCTCTCAG
>CAYOHD010000162.1:0-1838 GCA_964403705.1 uncultured Bdellovibrionales bacterium
TGACTGGACAGCCTCTGCACGCGTTTGATGCCGATCAGCTTTCGGGGGGTATCGAAATTCGCCTCGCGAAGAAGGGGGAGAAATTAGAATTGCTCACGGGAGAAAAAAAGACACTTGCAGTACAGGACCTCGTCATCGCGGATACGAAGAAAGTATTGGCACTGGCTGGCGTCATGGGAGGTAAACATTCAGGGATTACCAAAGAAACAACCAATATTTTTCTTGAAATCGCTCATTTTGATGGAGCCACCATTCGGCGCTCACGTATTAGACACGGGCTTTCAACGGATGCGAGCTATCGATTTGAACGGAATCTCGATCCGAATCTCCCGACGGAAGTTGCGCGTGAGGTCGCGGTATTGATTCATGAACTGACAGGAGGTAAGCTCATGGGCGCGCGTGATGAATATGTTGAAAAACGGAAAGAACGAAAAATTGAATTGGCATTGTCACGAGTGGAGTGTGTACTTGGGGTAAAAGTGCCGATTTTTGAGGTGGTCCAGTATCTCGCGCTTCAAGGATTGACGGTGAAAAAGATTAATGGCAAGGAAGCTCTTTTCGTTCATATTCCGACTCGTCGACCAGACCTGCGAGATGAATGGGATTTGATTGAAGAAATCGGGCGTATGCGCGGGTACGACAAAATCACGGCGGCCGCTCCAGAACTCCCTTTTCTCGGCGAAGGAGTGAACGGAAAAAAACATTTTGAACGTCGTACTAAGGAGTTGCTTTCGCATGTGGGCTTTACCGAAATCATGACATATTCTTTCTACGGCATCGCGGATATGGACGCTTTTGGATTGGCCCACGCGCAACATATCGAAATTGCCAATCCGCTTAATCCAGATCAGACACATCTTCGTCGGAGCCTGCTTCCAGGTGTGCTCTCTAAGGTCAAAGAAAATAGTCGGCACACGGAATCATTCCGCCTGTTCGAGTGGGAAAGTGTTTTTGAGAAATCAAAAGTATCCGAGGTAAAAGAATCAAAAATGCTCGCGCTCGCCTCTGTCTCTCGGGACAAGAGTGCTCGTGAATTTGCCCGATTAAAAGGAGCTCTTGAGAATATTTTTGAGAGTGCGGGTGTTCGTGATGTGGCATTTGTTTCGCATGTGGTGCCGGCAGGAGGGGATGAATGGCATCGAACGCAGAGCGCTGATATGCTTGTGGGAGGGAAGAAACTTGGGACTCTCGGAACCTTGATGCCGTTTATTGTGAAACAGCTCGGTATCACATCGGGTGTCGTGGTGGCTGTTCTTGATGCGGAGGTATTGCGAGAATCAGTACAAACAGAGAAAACATTTCTGCCACTCCCAAAATTTCCTTTTGCAGTACGCGATATCTCACTCGTGTTTTCTCAACGGCAAAAAAGTCAGGCGGTCGTGGATTTGATGAAGGAAGTAGGCGCGCCGCTGCTCCGCAAAGCGGAACTGTTTGACATCTTTGAGCGGGAAGGGGAACGCAATCTCGCTTTCCATCTCTCCTTCGGCGCTGATGAGCGGACACTGACGAGCCAGGAGATGGACAAAGCTTTCGATCGTATTGTGGGGGCGGTCAAGGAACGGCTCGGTGGAGAGTTACACCAGTAGGTGCCTTCCGAAAGACGTATTTCGTGGTAGAATACAGCTTGAACAACAAGCCTTCTTTGGTTGACTTTTTTTCGAAAAAGGTGTATAATTGTATTTTGTGGTTCTTTTCCAGGACAGGTTGGATTGCCGCGCTTCCGTGTCAAAACGGGGGTGAGGAAAGTCCGGACACTCGCCTTTTTCTTCCTCAAAAAAGAAAGGGGCAGCAGGTACTGGGTAATTCCCAGACGCCGCGAGGCGCGAGGTGCGAACAGA
>CAYOHD010000163.1:0-1809 GCA_964403705.1 uncultured Bdellovibrionales bacterium
GAGCGGCATTGATAGCGATATCAGCGGTTTCGTCGTCTCGAATTTCACCCACCAGCACGATATCAGGATCCTGACGCACAATAGCCCGGAGAGCAGTGGCAAAGGTATAGCTTCGATCTTTGGCAACTTCAGTCTGGACAATGCCCTGGAGAGAGTATTCGATTGGGTCTTCAATAGTAATGATTTTGGTGCCAGCGCCATTGAGAGTAGAGAGAAGCGTATAGAGAGTCGTTGTCTTTCCGGAACCGGTTGGACCAGTATTGAGAATCATGCCATGGGGTTTGCGGATTTCTTTCATGACTTGCTCATTGGCGAGACCGCGTAAACCAAGATCGTTAACGTCAACAATAATGTCATCACTGGAGAGAAGACGCATGTTGATGCTCTCACCGTGTTTTCCAGGAATGGAGTTGACACGAATATCAATACGCTTCCCATCAATATCAATATAGAAGTGTCCGTCCTGGGCTTCTTTTCTGATGTTGAGGCGCATTTTCCCGAGCATTTTGACGCGAGAAAGAAGGAGATGATAAACCGCTTCCGGCAAATCACCGATGTCCTGTAGGACACCATCAATGCGAAAACGGAGTCTCGTGGCATGTTCTTCTGTTTCAAAATGGACATCACTCGCGTCAAGTTTTTTTGCTCCAGCAAGAATGATTTCCATGGCCCGAGAAGTGTTGAGGTCATGACTGTTCTTTAGAGAAAGGAGCTGTGCAAAATCACGATCGAATTGATCAAGATCTTCTCCGGTGAGGGACACGCGTACGAGATCGAGGTTGTCGATGAAGGTGCGACGCTTGTATTGTTCCGCTGCCCGATCAAATGATGGTTGTGAGACGACATATATTTCACTTTCCCAACCATGCTCGTCACTGATCTGGGCGATGAAGTCGAGCGCTGCCTGATTATTCGGATCAAGGATCGCGAAACGAACCTCAAGATTTCTTTTGTGAAAGAGAACTATACCCAGCTTCAGCGCTGTCTCTTCAGGTATCAATAAGACATCTTCTGAACCAATAGGAAAAATGTGCAGATCGATATAGGGATACCCAGCGTTCTGCGCGAGTTGTGACGCCACTTCCTCGATGGAGGAGTCTCTGAGTCTCTTGAGGATAAATGCGGTCCTCTCAATTTTTGGATCGACGATGCCGCCATTTTGAACAACCGTTACCATAATTTTTTTGTATTGTGATTGAGTCTATTCTAGCGCACAACGAAGAATTATGGAATGAAAAAATCAGCCACATGGGCTGATAGACGAGAAAAGAAAATCAAGAGAGGGCACCTAATTTTCGGGTTGATCAAGGAGTGGTATGAGGTGGGACTGAAGGTAAACCTCTGCGGTTTCAAGCGACGTTGCTGCGATTGAGAACACCAATGTGTCACCTTGGATTTCTGATTCGTGTAAGGAGAGGTGTATTTTGTTGAGTGTTTCAGTATTGTGACACTTGAGTAAAACTCGAATAGCGACAGGGCTTTCCTGAAAAAATAAGACAAAGGTGGTCGCGAGAGAAAAGCTCCCTCGGATTTTTTCCAGTACGAGCGATAGATCGTGCGTGTGTGCCCGAGATTGCACCAGATCTTCGAGTGAAACGGGAGCGAGTATGAGCCTATGTCTCTCATCCCAGTGAATATGAGAAAGCGCTCGTCCCCAAAGCTTGAGGAGAGGGAGCGGTTCGGTCCGATAGAGCGCTCGGACGATTTTTTGTTGGTCGGCTCCATGTCCGATGAGTTCGGCTGCGGCCTTGAGTGCTCTTGGTGTGGTATTTTTTTTCTGGAAACTTTCGGTAGCGGACATGATGCCAG
>CAYOHD010000164.1:0-1785 GCA_964403705.1 uncultured Bdellovibrionales bacterium
ATCCTGAATCATTGGCGCGTCGAGACGTTTACGGAGCTCAATCTGTCCGATTTGACTTTCGATGCGGAGCTTCAGCGTAGCCTGGAAACGGAGGAGTTTCTTCGCATCCAGTTTGAGATGGAAGTGAGTGATAAGGTAACTCGCAAGTAAGATAGGGGCGCGTTCAGGGTCTGTTTTCATTGTTTGAGCGATTGAGAGTATTTCTTCGGTACGAGCAGAGAAGGATTCTGCTCGCATATGGTTCCAGCCAGCCCCACCTTTCTCAAGATCTAAGTCGAGTCGTTCAACAAAGGTGGTATTGTCAATATTCTTAAAGAGGAGCTCTTTCAGGAAGGCCTCGGCCATCGCTACTTGTTCTTCATTTAATTCAGAGAGGAGGTGAGCGAGCAGCTGCTTCGCCTTGAAAGGTACCAAGAGCACGTCGACTTGTTGCGGAAGCAAACTCTTAAATGATGCCATGAGCATCTTGAGCTCAGGATTTGTCTGGTCAACTTCTTCGTCCTCATTCTCTTGCTTATGGTGAACGATGGCGCGTTTTTCTTTGTGAATTTCTTCCTTAATGATGCGCCCATCTTTCATATGAACAACACGGTCAGCATACTGGAGATGTTCTGGGTTGTGCGTAACCATGACGATTGTTTTCTGGTCGACCTCATTGAGCTCTTTGAGGATTTTGAGCACGTTTTCAGCGCTCTCGCTATCGAGGTTTCCAACTGGTTCATCAGCTAAGATGATATCGGGATTATTGACGAGTGAGCGGGCGATAGCGACGCGCTGCTTTTGTCCTCCGGAGAGTTGATTAGGGAATTTGTCTGCTTGTTCGGCGATGCCAAAGCGTCGAAGGAGTTGATAGCCCACCTCGAGGCGTTCTTTGGGCGCTTCCCCACGGAATACTTTCGGAAGAACAACATTATCAATAATATTGAGCGATGGTATGAGATAAAATGCCTGAAACACCATACCGATAGCCGTTTGATGAAGCTCGAGTTCTTCTGCTTCATTCATCTCTGCAATTGACTTTCCTTTCACACTGACACTGCCATAGGTCGCAGATTGGAGTCCGGAGAGTGAGTACAAGAGGGTCGATTTACCACATCCGGACGGACCAAAAATGATCACGTATTCACGCGGGTAAACGGTCAGGCTAGTTTCCTCGAGCGCGCGTGATTCATTGGATTTTCCCTGATTGTAGATAATCCGAAGTTTATCGACAACAATAATTGGTTCGCTCATCGTTTTTGATTTTGAGGACAGAATATCTTCCCCAAGAATAGCATAGACAGACTCTTTTCCTCAATGAAAAGTCATGGTCTGACATGACTTGGAAGTCTTTGCTCGGCTGGTTTCCATAGAGTATGATACAGAGGTATTTTGGTGGTTTGATTGTGAATTGTGTATGAAATCATCTCTCCTCGTCTTACTTGGGTTCGTGCATTTGATCATTCTCACGCTGCTCCTTCTCTGGTTTTGGAAATGAGGCACGAGGGTGCACTCAGTCGATGGGGAGTCAGTCGAAAGTCGTGCATATTGAGAGTGGTATTCCTTGAGGAACATAATATTATGATGGGAGAAAATAAAAATATCCAACTCTCTTTTGATCGAATACTTTCATTCGGGTTTTTTTGTCATGATGTAGTCGTGAGAGTGATTTCGCGACACGTTGCTTTTTTGAAACGTTCCATGCTTGTGGGTTCGTATCTGGTACTGTTTACTTTTTTTCTGCCCACATTGGCTCTCTTTAAGAAAGATTTTGGGGAAATCGCTGGTAACTTGTTGATAGTCATA
>CAYOHD010000165.1:0-1752 GCA_964403705.1 uncultured Bdellovibrionales bacterium
ATCCACTTGATTCAAGTTCAACTATCCTTGATCCACAAATTGTTGGCGAGCGTCATTACATGACCGCACGTGGTGTGCAGCGGGTCCTCCAGCGTTACAAAGACCTGCAGGATATTATCGCTATTCTTGGTATGGAAGAACTCACCGAAGAAGACAAACAGACAGTGGCTCGGGCTCGTAAAATTCAGAAATATCTCTCACAGCCATTCTTCGTGGCTGAACAGTTTACCGGTGCTCCAGGAAAATATGTGAAACTTGAAGATACCATTACTGGATTTGAAAAGATTCTCTCGGGCGAACTGGATCATATCGGCGAGCAAGACTTCTATATGAAGGGTTCTATCGAAGAGGTGATCGCAGCTGCAAAGAAATAAAATGAAAACACTCCATGTAAAACTGGTGACTCCTGAACAAACGCTGCTCGAAACAGCAGTAGCTGAGGTGACTTTGCCTATTGCTGACGGTGAAGTGACAATTCTTCCTGAACATGTCCCTTACATCGGAGCCATCAAAGCAGGGGAGGCATTGTTGAAAAAAAGTGACGGCGTGTCAGAAGTGGTGGCTATTTCTGGAGGGTTTGTAGAATTCGACAATGATACGCTTACCATTCTGGCTGATACAGCTGAACGAGCAGAGGATATTGATATCGCTCGGGCGGAAACGGCCAAAAAGCGAGCTGAAGATCTCAGAAATCAGGCCGTCGATATGAGTGAAGAAGAATACGCGAGACTCGCTGCAGCGATTGAAAAGGAATTTACTCGAATCAAAGTGGCCCGGAAGCATGCTAGTCGCCGTGGCCCGCAGATTATTTCAGAATAGTTTTCTTCCAATAAAGATGATGAACGCCCCCCCCATGATTACCCCCCTGGGGTGTTTTTGGTTGTGATTTTTTCTTTATATAGAGTAGACTGAAGGAGAAGAATATTTTTTAATTTCTAAAAAAATACCTATGTTAAGCTCACGTTGGGCTCGAGCTCTTGCTACTGGAGCACTGGTCCTAGCTACTTTGGCACTCGTGCTCTTTGTAGCGTCAGTTTTTTCGAGAGGATCTGGCCGGGTAGGGATGTGGTCAATGATGCGGACGGGTACTACCCCCATGATGCAGGGGGATTGGGATGATCGCATGATGGGGAGAGGTGAAGGTTGGGGAGGTGAACGCTCATTCGGTATGATGGGTAGGAACAATACGATGATGACCGCTCCTTCGATTACGGCTGAGGCAGTGCCAGCTCCAATGATGGGTAAGTCGCTTCCAGCGATGATGGGTGGGAGTGTTGTGGGTGCTGAGCGCAAAGTAGCTACCACGGCTACACTCGATATGCGGGCCAAGAGTTTAGATTGGACGGTAAATAAAATTCGTGAAATTACGAAGAATGTGGGTGGTTTTGTCGAAAATTCTTCTGTTACTCAACCAGAGGTTGGCATTCGGACTGCTTGGATGACCGTCAAAGTACCAGCCGATCGTTTTGATGCGACTCTCTCTGAAGTGAAACAAACCGCTGATCAGGTCACGAGTGAAAATATTGGTTCGCTTGATGTGACAGCACAAAACATTGATCTTGCTGCTCGTCTCAATAACAAACGAGCCGAAGAAAAGGCTTATGAAAATCTTCTTTCATCAGCTACAAAAGTAAGTGATGTGATTGAGGTGACAGGACAATTGACGCAGGTTCGTTCCGAGATTGAATCACTGGAACAGGAAATGCGGTACCTCGAGGGTCAGACGACGCTTGTTGCACTCAACATCAATAT
>CAYOHD010000166.1:0-1738 GCA_964403705.1 uncultured Bdellovibrionales bacterium
GTGTCAGACTGCTCAATATGCAAATCCATAACAAAAGACCCGTTATCATCGAGTGTGATGTGACGATACAATCTGGCGTCATCATCGAGCCGGATAGCCAACTAATCATGACTGTTGGCACCACCATCAAATACGGGGTCATCATCACGAGCAAGACTCGGTTCTGCTACCTGAGCGGGGAAATCGTAAAGCAAGGCACGGGGTTCTACCGGCGCACGATATCCCCCATGCAGTCGACTTCACCTCAACACCCGTGCGTTCTAGTCACCTAGATCATCAACGTTCCCACAAAAATTCGCGGCTCCCGAGCATCTTTCGGGAGCCGCCTTTCTTTTTATTGAAGAAATGTTCTTCTTAACTGGCGCCGCCTCCACCGCCACCACCTCCACCGCCCGCACTCCCACCACCAGAAGATGCTCCACCGCCGCCCGCGCTCGAAAAGGCCGAGGAAAAAGATGCTCCAAAAGAAGACGAGAAACTCACCGCCGAAAATCCACTACTCGCTGCCACACCCGTCATACCAGTGGTTCCTCCATACCAACTCGGCGATTCCAAAGTCATATTTGCAAAAGCCTTCCCCCACTTTTTCTCGACACCAAAAATAATGGCGTACGGGAGATATCTCTCAAACATGTCCGGAGTCAGATTTTGCAAACGATATTTTTCTGCTGTCTCGAGATAGAGTTTGAAACCAAGCCATTCCTCCTTGAAGATTTGACCCTCACGATTCAGACGCGGATTGTACCGAAAAAAAAGTATAACCCAGATAATACAGTACCCCGAAATAAGAGAGGGGATGATGATGAGCGGCGCGGCCTGACCCACTGTCACTGAAATCACAAATACGCCAATAAATCCGATCACGAGACCAATTTTTGCGCGATACCACTTCTGAAAACCGACGGCATAAGCGGACGTATCAGCTGCTGTTTCCTCGAGGAGTGTCTCTCGAAGTTTGATGAGGTCAGTATGCATCTTTTGTTTTTCCGTCTGTTGTCCACCGAGTCTCATGGCCCGAGTAGAAAACGTGGTCTTCCCATTCGGAAAGAGAATATCTAGAAAACGCTGTTCATAATCCTCAAGCTTGGCTTCTGCCTTTTGTGGCAGACGGGTAATCGAATAATCCTTCGCAACCCAACTCGCATGTGCTGTCTCGGAAACGAAAAATCGTATCCCAAAACGAAAAAACCAAAAACCAAAAATGAGTATCCCAAACAGCCAGGGTATATGATTACCAACTAAAAAGAAGATAACCACTATCAGTCCGATACCCCCAATAAACGCTCGCCCTATTCGCTCCATGCGTGTCAGAGGGATTTCCTCAATCCTGAGAAATCCACGTACTGCCAAATCAATAACAGTAGCGCTCCACGCCTGATTACTCACTGTTTCTTTCACAATAACTTCTGCCATGGCTGGTGGCAGGGCCCGAGGCGGTTCGTATTCTGGTATTACAGTTCCCCTTCCCGCATTCCAGCGTTCAGTGGCGAGGTATCGAAGAGCCACACTCAGGACTGAAATAAATACCACAAGCGCTGCCAAAATCACCCAGATAAACCTCTCAAGAAAACTCCTCCAATAGAGGCTTCTCTCAAGCGCGCCCCGTGGCCACCCAGCCGCGATAGTCGCCTTACCAAACGGGGGAAAATTCTGACCCAAAAAGAGAATGGAATGGTTATCCGGATACGTAATCGTCCCCGTCGATACCACAGGATCGGTATACCAAAAAGCCTGTCTC
>CAYOHD010000167.1:0-1703 GCA_964403705.1 uncultured Bdellovibrionales bacterium
AGCTATAAGTGAGGGGAGAGCGAGGATAGCAAAGAGCGCTGTATAGAGAAGAAATGCAGCCAGGATCGCACGCCACCAGCCATGAGATTTGATGAGGGTGTATACAAAGACAAAAAGTACAGCCAACGCTACTTCAGTCCGCATTCCATAAGTGATCCCGACGTCTGGGTTTTCTCCAAAAAAATGAAGGTAGCGTGCTAGAAGTCCGCGAGCACTATCGAAACAGTAGAAACTCCACAGTCCTCTGCCGCGGGAGACGACTTCGTCTACGATAGGTGGAAGCCAGATAACGAGAAAAGTGAATAGGCCGAGATTGGCTGCTTGTGAAAAGGAAATTTTTCCAGCCCAACGGATAATAATGATGATGATAAGAAGACTGAAACAAAACGAAAGGAAAAAATCAGTGAAGAAATAAAAATAATGATCAGCAAAAGAAAAAGGGAAATCTGAGAAGAAGTTTTCGAGGGCCAAACGGACAGCTACGATGGCGGTAAACGAAAGTACCCATTGGTTCAGTGTGAGTGGGGATTTTTCAATTTCTTCAAGAAAGCGCTTGAGGTATTTGAGCATAGTATTATCAATCGGTTCTTAGTATACGGTATCTTAGGAGAGCCGGCTATTTGACGGAGACGGATTTTTGTGTGGTCTTGATAGTGGGCAGCTATGGGCGCATGTAAAGAAAACTTCGCTTTTGCTATACTACATAGGAGGTAGGTTTAATACGCTTGATAAAATTTGTATGATTGGATTTATTCTTTTGGGGCTCGTTGTTCTGGTGCTCTTGATGGGAGTGGTGTATTACAACAAGTTTGTACAACTCAATACGCGCACTGATGAAGCTTGGAGTGATATCGATGTCCAGCTCAAACGGCGCTATGACCTCATCCCAAATCTCGTTTCAACCGTGCAGGGCTATGCTGCACATGAGAAACAACTATTTGAAAATGTGACTGAAGCTCGCACCAAAGCGATGCAAGCGGGATCAGTAGAGGATCATGCGGCTGCCGAAAATATGCTGGCGGGTACGCTCAAGAGTTTGTTTGCTGTCGCAGAAAACTATCCTGAACTCAAAGCCAATACCAATTTTCTTGAGCTCCAGCGCGAACTCTCAGATACCGAGAATAAAATCCAAGCCGCCCGTCGTTTCTACAATGGCAATGTGATGGAACTCAATGCTGCCGTCTCGATGTTTCCATCTAATATCGTTGCGAGCATGTTCAGTTTCTCTAAGCGCACTTTCTTTGAGATCAATGAAGCTGAAAAAGAACCAGTCAAGGTAGCGTTCTAAATGTGTTTCTCAGCCTGGTATACTAAGGGATAGACATTACGTTTATCCCTTTTATCGTCTTATGAATACTATCGTCTCACCCGCTCCTCAGAAAAAAACGTTGATTTTGTGGTTGATTCTTGGGATTTTTATTGTTTCTGCCGCCGGCTCTTTTTTCCTCGGTAAAAAAATGTTTCCAGAGAATCTTTCACCAGCCATGCAAGATTTCCAGGTTTATCTTGGTACGCAGGGGATAGTGGTTGATGGAAGTTTGGTACGACGTGACCGAACTGATGCGAGATATCGAGCCATCTTTCATGTGGGGGAACGCGAAGAAAATCACTTCTTTTTTGTCGAAGAATTTAGTGATGAAAGCAAGGCTAAACGTATGGAAGCTCAACTAGAAGCGAATGATATGGTAACCCCTGCACGAGTT
>CAYOHD010000168.1:0-1680 GCA_964403705.1 uncultured Bdellovibrionales bacterium
ATCTCTGGCGGAGTATTTTGCTCCAATGGTTGGTGAAATTGGTATTCGTGAGGGGTGACATAGTTGGATGCTTTTCGGTCAGTGAGACACGTATTAGAGAAAACGTGTATACTGGGATGGCAATTCTGAAAGGGGAAATATGACTCAGGCTGAGGCGCTTGCCATCCTTCGTTCTGGTGCCCATGTGTTTCTGACAGGTGAGGCAGGATCGGGTAAGACACACACGATAAATGCATATACCGACTATCTCCGTGAACAAGGGATTGATTTTGCTGTAACGGCTTCGACGGGTATTGCGGCGACACACATTCATGGGATGACGATTCATGCCTGGAGCGGAATTGGAGTGGCTCGTTCTTTAAGCCAGGATGATGTAGCGGCCCTGGCTCTCAATCGGTATATTTCAAAACGGATTAAAAGGGCACGTGTTCTCATTATCGACGAGATTTCTATGCTGGACGCAGTGGTCTTTGATGCAGTGGAGCGAATTTGTCGAAAGATAAAAAAGGGACAATTGCCATTCGGTGGGTTGCAAGTTGTAGTCGTGGGGGATTTTTTTCAGTTACCACCGGTAGCCAAGGAGGGTGAATTTTCTCGTTTCGCCTTTGAGTCAGAGACCTGGCAGTGGCTTGATTTCAAAGTGTGTTACTTGACGGAGCAGCACCGGCAAGAAGATGATATGTTTCTTGAACTTTTGTCAGCTGTACGTTCTCAGACTTGGAGTGCTCTCCATCAGCGACGTTTAGAGACGAGACTTATTGATTCGGGAGATGAATTACCAGATGAAATGACTCGCTTGTTTTCTCATAATGCCGATGTGGATCGTATCAATCAAAGGGAACTCAAGAAATTGAGCGCGAAGACATATCGTTTTGTGATGGCAGAGCGTGGCCCCGATAAGCTTGTGGGCGCTCTTAAGCGTGGATGTCTTTCGCCTGAACAACTCGAATTGAAGGAGGGTGCCTCGGTGATGTTTACGAAAAACAATCAGGGGGAGGGGTTTGTGAATGGAACTCTGGGCATCGTCATTGGTTTTGAGGGGTCGAAGCACTGGCCGATTGTGCGGACGCATTCGGGAGATCGAGTTGTGGTTGAACCAATGGAGTGGATGATGATGGAAGGCGATTCCATACTCGCTAAAATTACGCAGCTGCCATTACGACTTGCTTGGGCGATGACAATACACAAGAGTCAAGGGGTCAGTCTTGATGCAGCGGTCATGGATCTTTCGCAGGCTTTTGAATTCGGGCAAGGATATGTGGCTCTCTCACGAGTGCGACGTCTTTCGGGTGTGCATCTCATCGGGGTAAATAAGCGAGCGCTTGAGGTTCATCCGAGGGTGTTCCAAGAGGATCAGGTTTTTCGTCGGGTGTCTCAAGAGACCCTGATATGGTTTACTGCTTTTTCTCTCGAAGAGCAAGAAAAATTGGAACAGAATTTTATTCTCATTTCTGGTGGTAAGCGACGTGAAGAAGCGAGGAAGCAGGAGAAAACACCAATATCAGAAACAGTGCTTGAAAAAACGAGAAAGACACATACGAACGCCTATCGTCCCTGGACGGATCAGGAGGAAGCACAGCTGAAAAAGCTCTTTCATCGGGGAATACCCGTCAAAGAAATTGCGGTAACTCTTGGCCGACAGATTGGGGGAGTGCGTTCACGGATGAAAAAACTGGCATT
>CAYOHD010000169.1:0-725 GCA_964403705.1 uncultured Bdellovibrionales bacterium
GTATTCAGATAGTTAGCTACGACCTCGTGAGTACTCGTAGTGTAGGTACTACCAGTTTTTTTAATATATGCAGTAATCGGTAAAATAATGATTGGGCAAAGCCATGAGGAACCCGATAAATCAAAGTTGATCTGTTCACTATTTTTACTATCCTTAAAAATCGAGTACAGTGTACCGAATTGTTGAATGAGGTCATTATTTTTTGGGGTGGTGACTAGGACATGCTTCATACGTTGAGATTTTTATGTATGAATGTAGTGTACAGGGTGAATGAAGGATGTTCAAGGCAGAATGGAGTAAAAACAAAAAACCTCCGATTGCTCGGAAAGTTTTTTGTCTCGTTTGTGCACAAGGTGAGATGCCGGCTTTTGAACGTGTCCGGCTCACGAGAAATCTTACTTTTGGCTGACTTCCGAGCCAGCTGGGATTATGGCGATTGGTCGCTGGCATTCCACATGAACCCAGACCCCATCGCTCCGGCGCTCAGCGACATAGCTCGGAGGCGGACCTCCGATATTGTGATGCTGAACTTGCCACCACATGGAGCATCCGCACGCCATATAGTTACCCACGAAGACGGGCGGGATAGACAGAGAATGGACTTCGGGAGCGACTGCTTTCTTCAGCCACCTGGAAAGAGGCTCAACAGGTTGTTTGCAGCGTGAATGAACCCAGAAGTTGTCATCTCCCCGACAAATTTGGACTGACGTATCTGGGTGAGATCC
>CAYOHD010000169.1:735-1633 GCA_964403705.1 uncultured Bdellovibrionales bacterium
ATCCCAACTGCCCCTGACACAACGGTATGCCGCAGGGCATATTGTATTTCCCAAGGAGCCCCGCTGGAACCTGGAGTACCCTTTTCTCTAGATCGCACTCCTCGCTCTCAAGCCACGCCAGGAAATCCCTTCTCGAGATAGTACCATCCTCTACTACTCGAGTTTCGTAGTATTCATGGACGCAATTGCCCCAATGCAACCACCCAATACCATAGCTAGATATTTTGTATTCCAGCCCTGATGTCAGATGCCGAGCGACGCATGGCGTCGGCTGATCTGTGGAGAGAATTTCCGGTGGGACCATAAACAAGTGTGCCTTAGGGTGAGCGTGTACGGCCACTGCCAGCCACTGCAGAAAGGTGAGTTTCATTCCTTCCTGTTTTTTTGTCTTCGGAAAACAGGCACCAGCCTGCCATTCGTACTCTTGATTAGACATTTTTTCCCTCTCGCCGTTTTGCACGACGGTGTACCAACAGAGCCCATTCTCTGTCGGCGCACATCGCGCAAAACAAAACGACCCTCGATTCGAGGGTCGTGGAGTAATGTATGAAAACAAAACCACTACCTCGAATCAATGAGGGTAGTTGAGGTTGTGGTTGATTGTGAGTGTCGAAACTGCATAACTTTAGCTACAATGAGTATACATCAAATAAAAAAATAGTCAAATTGATGGTTCACTTATGATTCATAATAATCCCTCTCTAAAAAGAGGTCTCGCACCGAGCATACACACAAGATACCGCTTTAATCCCCCTGAAAAATATAGAAAATTTGCCCCTCAATAAAAAAGAAAAATCGAAAGTGAAAAATAATTTATTTCCGATAACGTTAGGGATATGAGAAGTTGCGACCAACGGGAGCAATTTGGGTGGAGAAGTCTGCAAGACTTCGTAACCTC
>CAYOHD010000170.1:0-1622 GCA_964403705.1 uncultured Bdellovibrionales bacterium
GATATACCCCTAGCGACAAAGATCGGCTATCACATACCCCTGATGACGAAGGGCGATATACACCGGAAACAGAAGATGAGTCAATGCGTCAAATTTGCGAGGCATATCCTCCGCATCACCAATCAGCACATTGATAGCCCTTGCGATACGCGAAGCAGAAATATGAGATTCCGCAACCATCTGATCTACGACAACGTAAAATTGTGCCGGTGTCTGAGCAAGCTTTTGCTGACTCCGTTCCAGACAATACCGGTGATAATCATATTCTGACCGAGCTATCTGACGAATTCGATCGTGAAAAGTCGTCTCCCAGTGTCCTCCTTCACGCAAACACGTCCGGTACAGACCATCAGGCATATCGACAATAAAGGGCGAAGTCCCGACACGAAAATGCAAATAAAAACTTCCGAGACAGACAACTTCACCTTCTCGATAAGGTGTGTGCTGTTGCATGATACAGCTCCTCTCGTACATAAAAAAGAACCTCCCTCAAATTCAAGATACCCCAGGCGAAGAACGGCTGTCAATTTTTCAAATAATCAAAAAGGTTTGCCGGAATATGCTTTTTCCGGCAAACCTAAATCAAAAACACCACCTCATCACGATGGCTCACGTGCGCCTCACCCGATAACCTTTCTCTTACAATGGCCATCGCTTCAGGCGTGACTGTCCGAAAGAACTCAAGTGTGACTCGCATCGCTGCTTCCAGCGAACGATTTTCCGGCGGATAACGCAGATCTCGTACCAGAACCCTTTCTTGAATTCCGTTCGTTTCGAAACTAATCACACCCGAAGAAATCCGGTGGTGATCATCGTAAAAAAACTGTCGCTTTAAAATACGAACAACACTTTCATGTTGGTATCGATCAAGAAGAAAGAGACTCGACAATAGACCAATTCCACGTATTTCAAGCAAGATAAACCCGTAGAGTTCCAACATGGCATTACCTCTCTTCCAAAGTAAAGAACTTGCTTCTACAATACTCTTTTCTGAAACACCGCGTCAATTATCAGAGAAAGCATCGCGATGTCATCCTCTTCGTACTCAATCCCAACATCAGAAACAAGAACAGGAGACCGAAATGAGTACTCCACAACCAATGATCCAAACAAAGACTCAAAAATAACCCGCCAAAAACGGCAAGAAACACACTCTCTCTTTCTCGGAGCGCAGACCAGACAAGCGAGATGAGGAAGAGAATAAACAAGACAGCTCCCACTACACCAAGTTCAACAAAGACCAACACAAAAACATTGTGCGCTGGCTGGATACTCCAGAGAGGCCGTTCTGGTTGCGCCTGTATCACCGCGGCAGTGAGATTCCCGCCACCAGCTCCGAGCCAAATATTTTTTTCACTCATGACTTCCCACGTATCCTCAAATGACTGCGCTCGCTCCGAAACCGAATGTTCACGTTCAATAACACGGCTTTCAAAACGCGGAAGAACTGTTTCATGCAACACCCAAGAAAAAATCAGTGTCGCCATACAAAACATCACGAATACCCTTACTATCAACGTCTCACCAACGCGCTTCAACGAAGCAAAATTCCAAGGAGATTGAACAAATAATAACCAAACAGACAGAAAAACAAGAACGAGCATCCCTATCGCCGTCCCAAC
>CAYOHD010000171.1:0-1579 GCA_964403705.1 uncultured Bdellovibrionales bacterium
GTATGGCGAGTACTGGTACCGGAAAAACAGCCGCTTTTTTGATTCCACTTTTGCACAAGGTGTTGCATAAACGCACCTCAAAGGCTTTAATCATTGTTCCGACTCGGGAATTGGC
Source organism: uncultured Bdellovibrionales bacterium (assembly GCA_964403705.1). Taxonomy (GTDB): domain Bacteria; phylum Patescibacteriota; class Minisyncoccia; order Moranbacterales; family UBA1568; genus JAGOSP01. Next base: position 116 of record CAYOHD010000171.1, read on the forward strand.
GAATCAGATTGATGTTGAGTTCCGTGATTTCTCTCGGGGACTTGGGATTCAGTCAGCGGTCTGTATCGGTGGATCACATATTTATCCTCAGATCAAGCGTTTGCAGCAGAATCCAAATTTTGTCATTGGGACGCCTGGTCGTCTGAAAGACTTGGTTGAGCGGAAAAATCTTGATCTCTCGCCATTCAACACGGTGGTGTTGGATGAGGTGGATCGGATGCTTGATATGGGATTTATCCATGATATGAAGTATCTTCTTTCACTTCTGAAAGAGCCTCGGCAAACATTGTTTTTCTCCGCGACACTTCCGCGAGAAATTGCGGATTTAGCCAAGAAATTTCTGAAGGATCCGATTACTATTCGTATTGAATCTCGAGCGACCTCGGAAAATGTCGAACAGGACATTATCGTAGTCAAGAATCGTGAACAGAAGGTAGAAACCTTACACGAACTGTTCTTGAAGGAAGGTTTTGAGAAAATTTTGGTGTTTTGTCGGACTAAGCATGGTGCGGACCGCTTGTCGAAAACTCTGCGCGAACGCGGGTTCAAGGTGGATGCTTTGCATGGGGATAAATCGCAGAGTCAGCGCGAACGTGCTCTTCGTCAATTTGAAAAAGACGAACTGAAAGTGTTGGTAGCAACCGACGTTGCGGCTCGAGGACTGGATATCAATGATATTACCCATGTCATCAATTATGATGTACCCGAGACCTACGAGGATTATATCCACCGTATTGGTCGTACGGGACGGGCAGGAAAAACGGGGAATGCCTTAACTTTCGTTGAGGAGTTCTAGTTCGGTCTATCAGAAGTTTTTTTGAGAGGAGGATGTGAAGATGATTGGTGTTGTGATTGCATCGGCTATTCTTAGCGGGCTTGTCCTGGCGGTGCTTGGAGTGACCATCGTTTGCTGGCGCGCACGTGTGACGCGACCTGATGGTCGTCGGCATCGCCGATTTCACCGGAAAGATATCGCGGTGGCTGCTGGGGCATGCTTGATTGCCCTTGCTGCACTTGGGCTTGCGGTTTTCAGGATGTCTTGAAGCAACGTCTCATATCGAGATCAGCTGTCGGAACCATTGGTTTCGGCAGCTTTTTCTTTGGGTCTGTCAATGACTTTTTTTGTGCGTTTTGTCAATCGTGTCGACCTTGGGATTCTGCGCTATCATGAAGAAGGAATTTTTTCATTGGTATTGGTATGCAATCTGTTCTCACAAGACATGGAGTAGCGCGGGCGCTTGAGCATTCGCTCGGGATGTTTGTGATTACTGATGCGACTGGTATCGCGGTGTACGCAAATGAAGGAGCAGAACGACGGACGGGATACTCAATTGCTGAAACGATTGGAAAAAAACCGGGTCGACTCTGGGGCGGACATATGCCACGTGTTTTTTATGATTCCCTCTGGGAAGAGCTTGGACGTCGACATTCCGTGATTGCGGACATAGACAATCAACGAAAAAA
>CAYOHD010000172.1:0-1572 GCA_964403705.1 uncultured Bdellovibrionales bacterium
GTCCTGACCTGTCTCATCCAGATACTGCTTTGACTGAATGAGCATACCGCCCGAACCACAAGTCGGGTCATATACATACATTCCTGATTGTGGTTTCAGAAGACGCACTAAGAGACGCACCACGTGTGCGGGCGTGTAAAATTCGCCACCCTTTTTACCCGCACTGTCTGCAAAGTCTTTGATGAGATATTCGTACGCTGCACCAAGCAGGTCTGGAAACTCAAAATCATCATTGGTCAGACGGTATTTATCGAAATGGTGAATGAGGTCGACGAGAGCAGTGTCCTTAACCTTGCGCTTATTACTGATTTGGGCGAGGAAATCAATATGCGCGAGCACTCCAGCAAGCTCTTCATTATGCGCCTCTAAGTCGGCAAGGGCTTTATTTAGTTCATCGCCAACGTTTTCGTGTAAAACAAGAATATTCTTCCACCGCGCTCGTGGAGGCACAAAAAAAGTATCTTCGTATTGGGTAGGGTCATTCAACAGCTCTTCAATTTGCTTCTCCGAGAGCTTCTGTTTCGTCCACTTGGCACGGATGATTTCCTGTTCTATATCAAATTGGTCAGAAACACGTTTGAGGAAAAGCATTCCGAAAATGTACTCTTTGAACTCAGATGCATCCATTTTTCCACGCAGATTATCTGCGGCAGTAAATAAATGGTGTTCAAGCTGTGCTAATGTAATTTTCATATCGTTTCAAAAACGCTCCCGCACTTTTTATGCGGTGCCTTTATTTTTATTTTTTTCTATAAACTTGAGAATGTCTTCCTTTCGATACCTCCGCATTCGCTTCTCGCCGATGCGAATGGCAGGGAGTATCCCCTTTGCATCCCACTGACGGAGAGTATTCGGATGCACCTTGAGTGCTTCGCACGCTTCTTCAAGGGTGATGAGTTCAGGTATTTCTTCACCACCATTTTCCCCATCTTTCATTGATTTTTTCATACCTTTTGATACTATTATCATACAGTATTTTTCTCATCACAGCAAAAAATTAGGCTGATACAGCCTTATTACCATTACCCGATATGAAACTCAGCGCCAGAGTCAAAGAAAAGGTTGCACGAACAAACGGAGATTTCTTCACAACTAATGACATTGTGAATGTTTTTACCGATGCGAACATAGCCGCCAATAGGGAGCTTTTCGCCAAATGGCATATCACCCTCGATGCTTTCAGTCAAACAAAGAGCGTCGAGGAGATTTTCGGTCTTATCGAGGAGTTTTGCCACCCCCTCAATTTCGATGAACCGCTCCGTAGGGAAAACTTTATCAGCGCTCTCAATAAAGTCCTCGCTTACGACGACCTCGAAATACAGTTTACCGACAAAAAAGCGAAGGTGTGCTCGGTAGGTGGTAATGATATTCCCAAAGACGACGAAACTCCCAAGGAAAGCAAACATGATGCTACCACTCCATCACCAGAGGAAATTGAGGAGACTTTCGATAAACTCGGGCTTTATGACAATGACACTGAAATACCAACCGAAGATGATGAGAAAGAAGCCGAAGATATAAGGAAAATAACCGAAAACAAAGAAGTGGTTCGCCAGCTGCGAGACTTCCACC
>CAYOHD010000173.1:0-1548 GCA_964403705.1 uncultured Bdellovibrionales bacterium
TTTGTTGACCAGGATACTGGTGAGCGGATAGCTTTTTTTCACGTTGGCAATGAGAAAGAGCGGTTTGATTCTTTAGAAGGGAAGCCGCTTTTAGCAACAAAAAAATACTGGTGGCAAGAAGATGGATTATCTTTTGTTCGTTCTAGTGAGAGTAGTCGGGGAGTAGTAGCTCTGCTTGTCTTTCGTTCAGTTAAAAACCGTATTGAAGAAACTGGCGTGTTTCAAATTCTTGTAACGCATGCTCTCCTTCTCTTCTCATTGCGAGAGGCTCATCGAGCACAGTCCCATTCACATTCCTGATTTTCTGAATCCTATGCGGATCGGTATTGATGCTCGTTTCTATGGCACGCTCGGGAAAGGTCTTGGCCGGTATACCGAGAAATTAATCCAAGCACTTGAGTCTCTTGCAACAGAGGATGAGTTTGTTATATTTCTTCGCCGAGAGAATTTTGACGAATATGTGCCACATTCGAAGAACTTTAGTAAAGTCCTAGCAGATTTTCCTTGGTATGGGTGGCAAGAACAAATCTTGTTTCCAAGACTGCTTTGGAAATATCAGCTTGATCTAATGCACTTCCCACATTTCAATGTACCAGTACTGTATCGTCGAGCACTGACAGTAACCATCCATGATCTCATCCTGTTGCATTATCCGACAGTGAAAGCCTCTGAATTATCGCCGTTTCTCTATTGGATTAAATATTTGGCGTACCGATTTATTATTGGCAGTGCAGTGAAGCGGGCGCAGACTATTTTTACGGTATCTCATTTTACTGAACATGATATTGCATCTGTTTATCCGAAAGTAGCACACAAAATTTGTATGACGTATGAAGCGGCCGATATCCAGGACTCAGTACTTACTTATATAGAGGAAGAAAAAATGTTGGCACAACTCGGACTTGCTGCTCGCGGGAAAGGAATGCCGTACGTACTCTATGTTGGTAATGCCTATCCACATAAAAATCTAAATCTTCTTCTTGAAGTAGCCGCATTGCTTCCAGAAAAATTATTTGTTTGTGTTGGACGAGAAGATTATTTCTACCGTGATCTCAAGAATCGATCCAAACATCGAGGTCTAAAGAATGTCCGTTTTGTTGGTTTTGTGCCGGACCGTTTTCTTCCAGCTCTCTATCGTGAGGCAGAAAGTTATTTCTTCCCCTCATTGTATGAGGGTTTTGGGCTACCAGCTCTCGAAGCACTTTCCTTTGGTACCCCGGTCGTAGCCGCTCGCCGGGGAGCATTACCTGAGATTATCGGGGAAGCAGGGGTATTTTTTAATCCAGAAAATCTGGATGAAGTACATAGGAAGCTTGAGCTTATTGGTAAGAATCAACCCCTCCGCGAACGAATGGTTAGATTAGGCTATGAACGCGTTAAAACGTTCTCTTGGACGGCTATGGCCGCGGCAACTCTCCGAGAGTATCATAGAAAGGCGAAATAGTTTTTCTGTATGCGTGATATTCAGCCACTCAATCGTCCACCACAGACTCGTCCCACTCCATCGGCCCGGGTTTATCCGGTTTTGGAAACACCGACTGTTGGAGG
>CAYOHD010000174.1:0-1537 GCA_964403705.1 uncultured Bdellovibrionales bacterium
GCTCTGCCGTGGTTACTCGTTTTTCCCTGACCAAAGCTCGCCGGACACACTGGGGGTATTACCTCATGACGATCGAGTATGTCTACCAAGGGACGCAGTGGCGGCAGGTTTTCCGGTTTGAACGAGACTCACGTGGAGGTCTGAGTGGAACCCTGTACTTCAATTCACGGCGCCGTATGGTGGCCAAGTAGGGAAGGGTATTTGCCCTGCGGATCCGAAGCAATATGCTCGTCGGGTCCGTTCGATTTTTTATAAGATTTATGTCGAGAAAAATAATCGTGCATGACACGATGCAAAATAAATATCAGTATCTTTGTACTGAACCTATCGGGAAACATTTTGATCCGCAATTTAAACCCGATCTCACTCCCAAGGAAATGCTCGAGCTTGGAGTTTTTGGTGGGAAATACATGACTGATTGTAGAGATGAGTTCCCAAAAAGCTGGTTTGTTAAGGCTAAACTTTCTCCAGAAAAACGGAATCCGAAACTGAATTTTTTTGGAGTGGATGCTTCGCAACCGCTTTCGGTTTGGCGGGCCAAAGGGTGGATTTATCCAGATGATCCGCGAGGGTGGTTTCAGTGGTATTGTCGTTACTATCTGGGTCGTCGGATTCCTGAGGAGGATGCACGTCAGATTAAACGCTGGCTTGCCATACGACGCCATATAGCCCAGTTGGTGCATCATTGTAGAAGGGGAGATTACTCTTGTCGGACTCGTCAACGTCAGGCCCTTCTCCATTGGGCCTATGACAGTCGGAAGCTCTGAACCCTCTCTGGGGGAGAAGGCATTTGACAGAAATATAATATAGTGTATACTTTACACTAAATAAGGAATACGCGTGGTCGACGCGTTTTCTCAAAACTATATAGTGTATAAATAACACTATATAGAGCTAGCAGAATCTACATCTAATTCATTACTATCAAATACTATGTTTACATCATTTTTTGACATCAATAATGTGTTTTTTACTCTCTGGGACTATCCCATGAGTTACCTTGAATTCTTTGGCACGCTACTGAATATTCTGACGGTGTGGCTTTGTACCAAAAAGAATATTTGGAATTGGCCAATTGGGATTCTTGCGACGATTCTTTTTACGGTATTGTTTTACCAGATTCAGCTCTATTCTGATTTTCTTGAACAAATTTACTATCTCATCACTGGAGTGTGGGGATGGTGGGCTTGGAGCACGCTGAGCAGCCGAAATGAGGAGAAAGAGGAAAAAGCAATTACTCGTCTTACTCAGGAGGGGATACTGTGGACGGGAGTGTCGCTGGTTATTGGAACCCTTATTCTTGGCTGGTTTATGTCGCGTATCCACATCTTTTTCCCAGGGGCTTTTCCAGAACCAGCTGCCTTCCCATACCTTGATGCCTTCACGACGGTAGCTAGTTTTGCTGCTCAAGTCCTCCTAATCTTCAAAAAAGTAGAGAACTGGTATCTCTGGATCGGGGTCGATATCATTGGTGTTTGGCTGTACAACGAGAAGGAAGTGAAATTTGTAGCTGTGCTCTATTTCATCTTCCTTATCT
>CAYOHD010000175.1:0-1500 GCA_964403705.1 uncultured Bdellovibrionales bacterium
GTTTATGTCCATAGGGACGCCGATGATACGGATATGGATATGGGGGCGGAGTTTATGAACGAGGAGAAGATAAGAGGCAAGGTCAAAGTCATGAGTGGTCGCCCGCATCGCGTTGGCGGCGATTTCGTCGATGCTGATTTCTCGTACGGCTTTGAGTCCTAGGACGGTGTCGATAGCGATGAAATCCTCATGTGCTTGAGGGAGATCGAGCTCATTGGGATCGGTAAAACGGAAGGTGTGTTTGGGACATGCTTTCTTGAGGCGCGGTAAAAGAAGGACGGGCAGGGCGTCAAAAGGAAGGTCAGGATTGCCAAAAATATGGATGAGCATAGGGAGTAGTGAGAGCTTTCTCTGGAGTATATCAGATTTTTCCGAGGAGCGAATGTTTGGGGTAATACCGTAGTTGAAAGGAGGATGTTGCATCGAAACAGTGTTTTCAATCGTACTATACAAACAGGGAATTTTTTCATCGATCGTCCACTCCTTTTACTGTCAAGAAAGGGGAAAGAGTGAGACAATGAAATACATGGAAAGAGATGAAACTGGCCTTATCCAATCAAGTCTTGTTGGGAACGAGAAGGCTTTTGAAGAGCTTCTTTCGGTGTATCTTCGACCGGTATATGCCTTTGTTTTGTCACTCACCCGGGATGTATCCATGGCGGAGGACGTGACACAGGAAACCTATATTAAAATCTGGAAGTACCTTGGGCGCTTTGATGTTACAAAAAGTTTCAAGACGTGGATATTTACCATTGCCAAAAATACCGCTTATGATGCTCTGAAGAAAAGGCGAGACCTTCCCTTTTCATCCTTTTCGGTTATAGAAGATGAGGAACTGGAAGAACCCTGGGCAGAGCGTATTGCTGATGAAATGCCATTGGCAGATGAGATTTTGGCTCGGGCTGAGAGTGCTGAACTATTAGAGCAGAAATTGAGCGAGCTCCAGTCTGGTTTTCAGCAGATTCTTCGTTTGCATTATCAAGATGATTTTTCTCTTCAGGAGATAGCCGAAATCCTTGGTGAACCATACAATACTATCAAGAGTCGGCATGGAAGAGCACTTCGGAGCTTAAGAGACATCTTTGCAAAGGATGCTTTGGTTGCGTCTGATGTTGCGGGCTCATCGTACTCACAATAAAGCCTATGAAACCATCTCTCCATTCACTTTTTCAGTCACTCCCAGAAGCAGAATTGCCGGCTGGTCTTTCGGAGCGGATTTTTGCTGAAGTCACACGGGTTCGGGAGCGCGAGATGCGCCGAGCGCTTTTGCTCTCCCAGATGCGGGTTTTAATTTCCGGAGTGGTTTCTTTGAACGCGATTTTTTTCGCGGGATCAGCAATACTCGGTTCAGAGTTTGCTCGGCTGTTTTCGTTGATTCTGTCTGATACCCTAGCAATGACCGCGTATGGAAGAGAGTTGTTCTGGCTTTTTCTGGAGACATTTCCGGCCCTTCTGTTTGTCCTTTTCTTTATCCCAATATTTTTCTTCCTTGTCTCACTC